>QNER01000126.1 GCA_003646175.1 Candidatus Parabeggiatoa sp. nov. 1 | reverse complement strand
ACTACTCAGCCCCAACGGGGCGTATTATTATAGCCTGGGGCAACGCCCCAGGTACCGTTATTCAGGTTCCCAGGGCGTTGCCCTGGGCTTTAATAAAGCGCCCTTTCAGGGCTGAGTAGTTACAAAAAAATATTAATTCGACAATGTCGCGTTAGAAACCCATTTTTTTCAATAATGGTTTATTTAATTATTATGCCAGATTAAATTGCCCCTTTTTTCTTTTGATCCTTGAACCGATCCCCTTGAACCGATCCCCTTTTTCCTATGTTATAATAATTTTTTGCCTAAACTCAAACGTTGGACTAAATTATTATCCATGAAATTCCTGTCTGATTTTTTCCCAATTTTTTTGTTCTTTATTGCCTATAAACTTTATGACATTTATGTGGCAACAGCCGTAATCATCGTTGCTTCGGTTGTACAAGTCAGTTTTTTTTGGTTCAAAAACCATCGTGTTGAAAAAATGCACCTGATCACTTTGGTGTTAGTTCTGATGCTGGGCGGTGCCACTTTATTATTGCACGATGAAAATTTTATAAAATGGAAACCCACAGTTGTCAATTGGGTGTTTGCTCTGGCGTTTTTGGGCAGTCAATTCATTGGCAAAAAAAACTTGCTCCAACGAATGCTGGATAGCCAAATCACTGTCACCTCACCACAGGTTTGGAGAAACCTGAATTTCGCATGGGTGGTTTTTTTTATCGCGATGGGTGTGATTAATTTGTATGTGGCATTCACTTTTAGTCTCGACACTTGGGTGAATTTCAAGTTGTTTGGTATGATGGGCTTGACTTTTGTCTTTGTGATTGCTCAAAGTTTTTATTTGGTGCGGCACATCGCCCATGATGATGATAAAACTGAGACAGACGACAAGCTGCAACCCACTCCAAAACCGTCAAGTTCAAGTATAGATGCTTAATACAGACGATATGACTTTATTCTTAACCGCGCTCAAATTTGCTGCGGTTAAGCACTGCAATCAACGACGTAAAGATCGTAAAGCAACTCCCTATATTAATCATCCTATTGAAGTTGCCGACATTTTGTGGCAAATAGGCGGGGTGCGTGATATGGTGACGATAGTGGGGGCACTGTTACACGATACGTTGGAAGATACTGACACGACACCGGCAGAAATCCATAACCGGTTTGGTGCAGAAGTTTTGGCTTTAGTGCAAGAAGTCACGGATGACAAAAGCTTGCCCAAACGTGAACGCAAACGTTTGCAAATTGAGCATGCCCCGCACAACTCGGCACGCGCCAAACAAGTCAAACTGGGCGACAAAATCAGTAATGTCCACGATCTGATCCATTCGCCGCCCCACGATTGGTCGTGGAAACGTCGTCAAGAATATTTAGATTGGGCTGAGCAAGTCGTTGCAGGGTTACGCGGTGCAAATCCGGCCCTAGAAGCGCACTACGATGCCCTCTCGGCGGAGACAAAAGAGGCTCTTGCAGCGAAAAGTGAATGAACGCTGTGCAATTACTAATTAGTGCCCATCCAGAAAAGTTTTGTTCCTCGGAAAAACCTTCAAGGTTTTGCACAACAAAATTAGTGCCCATCCAGAAAAGTTTTGTTTTTCGGAAAAACCTTCAAGGTTTTGCAAACCTTGAAGGTTTTGCACAACACAATTCGAGGTAAACTTTTTTGTGCGCAAAAACTTTTGTATCTTCCAAGCTAAAGTTTTTTATGCACAAAATAACTTTAGCTTGGAAACCAATTACCAATAAGCGGTTTTTTACTTTATGTTATGTTATATGCCATTATCAGTGAAGATGCGCCAAATAGCTTGGAAACACGCCTTAAAACCCGTCCCGCCCATTTGGCGCGTTTACAGGATCTTAAATCCCTAGGCCGCTTAGTGTTGGCGGGTCCCCATCCTGCCATTGATGCACCGGATCCGGGGACGGCCGGATTTAGTGGCAGTTTGGTTGTGGCTGAATTCCCATCGCTTGAACAGGCGCGTGCATGGGCCGAAGCTGATCCGTATAATGAGGCCGGCGTGTATGCCCGCGTCACTGTTAAACCCTTTAAAAAGGTCTTACCCTGATGGGTACTGAAGCCCGGCCCTTGCGTCCACTCACATAGAAATTATTAATGAAAGCCATAAACATGCTGGCCATGCTGGGGCGCGTGAGGGGGGCGGACATTTTGCAGGCAAAACGCTAGTGCAACGCCATCGCATGGTGTTTGCCGCTGTCGGTTATTTGATGAAAACGGCTATTCATGCTCTAAGTATTCAAGCCAAAACCCCTGAAGAATTCGTGAGTTAACGGATGCTATCCCTTTTTGGGATAGTATCCGTTTGAACACCATAACGATATCGTGAATTAACGGATGCTATACCCTTTTTGGGATAGTATCCGTTTTATTTGACGGATGCTATCCTTTTTTGGGATAGTATCCGTTTGAACAAAACGCTTTAAATGACTAACCAAGGAGATAAACTGATGTTCAAACCTTTAAGTGCTTGTGTGTTATCCGGTGCTTTGCTAGTACCTCTGTCGGTTTCTGCCGCACCGACTGATCCCGTGGTGATTATTAATGACAAAACTATCACGCAACAGGATTACGACAATTACGTAAAGGCGCGTGCAGAGCAAACCCGTAGTCCTCATGTGAAGCATGACGTGCTTGTTCGAGAACTGATCCAGCGTGAACTACTTAAACAAGACGCGCTCAATAACAATCTGGATAAACAGCCTGAATTTGTTCATAAACTCAACTACATGCGGGACAGTCTGCTGATGGCGATGGCTATGCATGATTATCTGGAGAAACATTCGCAAGACGATGCCGCACTTCGACGCTTGTACGATCAGCAAGTCGCTCACATCAAAGTGCCTAATGAGTACAAGGTGCGGCATATTTTGGTGAAAACCAAAAAGAGGGCAAAAGCCATCATTGCGGAATTAGACGAGGGACAATCCTTTGCAAAGCTTGCCAAGGAGAAATCCACCGACATCGGCTCTGCCAAAAACGAGGGTGACATGGGTTGGATTACCAAGTCAACTGTCGGGGCAGAATTTGGAGCCGCCGTTGAGAAACTGGCAAAAGGCCAGTACACCGCTGCGCCAGTCAAGAGTGAGTATGGCTGGCATATTATCCAACTTGACGATCTTCGTGGGGTAGCATTGCCCTCGTTTGAAAGCGTCAAAGACAGAATCAGATCTGCGATGCAAAACCGGCAGATGCAAAACTATGTGATTGGGTTGAGAAAACAAGCCGACATTAAAATTATCAACAAGCACTAGTGCTCTGTCAAGATTATATTGACGGGTAAATCGGAGTCCAAACTTTAGTTTGGCCGGCTCCAAGATAAATCTTGGACTCCTGTTACCCGTCATTTTCTGCAAACCACTCTGCCTAACCTTTGATGTTTAGGGAATTTCTTATCCCATAAACAATTCCAACCAAACTTTTTTCCAATCATGTCAACCACCTTAGATATCGCCATCGAACTCATCAGTCGTCCTTCTCTCACGCCCTTTGATGCCGGTTGTCAAGCCTTAATTGCTGAACATCTACAAGCCATTGGTTTTATCAGTGAACATTTACGTTTTGGTGAAGTAGACAATCTCTGGGCGCGGCGCGGAACAGCAGCGCCGCTATTTGTGTTTGCGGGACACACTGATGTTGTACCCACCGGCCCTGAAAGTCATTGGCAATTTCCACCGTTTACGCCAACCCAGCACGAAGGTTTTTTGTATGGGCGAGGGGCGGCTGATATGAAAAGCAGCATTGCAGCAATGGTGACAGCCTGCGAGCGTTTTGTGGCTGAACATCCCCAACATAAAGGCTCAATCGCCTTTTTGATAACCAGTGATGAAGAAGGCCCCGCGGTCGATGGTACTGTTAAAGTTATCAATGATTTACAAGCAAAAGGGGAGAAAATAAACTGGTGTTTAGTAGGCGAACCCTCTAGCACTGAACGCTTGGGGGATGTGATAAAAAATGGGCGGCGCGGTTCATTAAATGGTTTATTGACGATTCATGGTACACAAGGACATGCCGCTTATCCGCACCTCGCCGATAACCCGATTCATCGCTTTGCGCCGCTGTTAAAAACGCTCTGCGAAACACAATGGGATCAGGGCAACGACTTTTTTCCCCCAACAAGCTTTCAAATCACCAATATTAATGCAGGCACTGGTGCTGATAATGTGATTCCTGGTGACTTGGCACTACTGTTTAATTTCCGTTATAGCACCGAGTTCACTCACACCCAATTGCAAGAACACGTCACCGCGCTGTTAGACAAACAGGGGCTCAAGTATAGCTTGACATGGCGACACTCAGGTCCACCATACCTGACGACAACGCCCAGTACTTTGATAACGGCTACTCAGCAAGCGATTTCTGAAGTCTGTGGTTACGAAACGACACTCTCGACTGGCGGCGGCACCTCAGATGGACGCTTTATCGCTCCCACCGGCGCACAAGTGGTTGAGTTCGGGCCTCTCAACGCCACAATCCACAAAATCAATGAATGTGTCAATGTTAACGATCTTGACACCCTTTCCAGCATTTATCAGAGGATTCTTGAAAAATTGTTGATATAGTTTGGTAATGGGTAATAGGATTTTACGGATGCTATCCCTTCTTAGGGATAGTATCCGTTTTAACAAAAATGTCACATTTAAATCACCACGCTGCCCTTTCGTACAAGGTTCGCCTGAAACGAATGAGAACATACGCGGCCCTTTCGTACAAGGTTCGCCTTGTACTCCTGAACCCATGTGCTCCTGATAATATGACTTTGTCGTTTGACGGTAGTGCAGCCAATCCGAATTGGGGTGCTCTTTGGACCGGTACGGTTTTGTCTGATAACACAGATGTCGGCATTTACGAGACAAATCGCTATGTCAAATGCGCGCTGTGTGTCAAAGATCAATAGATAAATAACTGGGGGTAATTGGAGTGCAAGTTAACCTTGCACTCCGTTCCGCAGCCCTATTCCCATATACTTCTCCAGAAAAGTTTTGTCAGCCATCTTTGAAGGTTTAGCGCAAAACTTTTCTGAGCAACTATAAGAGGATTCAACCATGCTTAAAATCCCCAATAAATACTTACCATTGACAATGATGCTGCTAGGCACACTACTCGCCAGTCTCAGCACAATTGCCAATGCAGACACTTTGGTTCGCAAAGTCCTCCCAACCGGTGGTGATCACAGCGCGGCGGGTGGCAATGCCATCATTTACACCATTGGGCAACCTATTGTTTCCATTAATCTTTCACCACTACAGGTAGGATTTTTGCCACCCAAAGGTCAAACTACCGAAGAACCCCCAGCGTCGACAACTTGCCCGGTGATTGATGGGGAAGTGATATGTGTTGAATTTCAAGGCCTAAAACCATCTTATAAAGTCGGTGACTTTATCAAAATGGATATTGTCATCAACGTTCAAGTTAATCGTTTTAGCCGCGTTGACTTATGGATTGGCTTGGAACTTCCCGGTGGTGTGTTTTTATTTAAAAACGATTTGCTCGCCAATTCATTCGCGCCAACACCGCTCCCGTTTAAGAAATCTTTGGAAAATCAGACTATTAACCATCGCTTGGTAGATTTGGAGGTGGTACCGGGCTTGGGCGGCAGTTATACGTTTTATGGACTGTATGTGAATGAAGGGGAAAACCCAATGGAACATCTGGATGATCTGTCGACTATCCAACGTTCCAACTTTGTGCTACAGACAACAACGTTGGCAAATGAGTAGTTGTTAATAAAACCGCCAAGGTTTGGAAAACTTTGGCGGTTTTTTTGGTTTTCACTTGCCTACGTTCCCATTGGGGGCGTGCTATAGTTTTTCTGGACGCTTTCAGCATCTATCAGTTTATTAATAATTCGTTTATTTCGTTAATTCGCTGTACTCAACGTTGGCGGTTTTTTTATTGTTCCCACTTGCCTACGTTCCCAAGTCTTAGTGCGAGTGCACAAACGCGGTAATCCCGATACCAAGCAAGGAGTACCTGTCTTGAGTACAACGGATACGCGAAATAAACGGATAAATAAAATGAACGAAAACGGTTTTCTTAAAAGTCATCAAAGGAGCCAATTTTGAACGGCTCAAAGTCACAGATGCCCTCGTCTTGATGCTTCTAAAAAAATTAGGAGAATATGTGAACACTATCCAGTAAGTACAACGAATTTAATTTACGAAAAAAACGAATGGGGGAATTGTGAAATTTTGCGGTGCTTCGATATCGCCGATTTAATAACACGGACATTTCGTCAATTCGCGGTACTCAACTAAACAACTAAACTGTCACCAAGGACAAGTACAACGGATTTACTTCATTCCCGGATTGATTAAAAGGCAACTTTTCTTTGACGCATTCCGTCTTTAGTACAACGGATACGCGAAATAAACGCGAAAACGGTTTTCTTAAAAGTCATCAAAGGAGCCAATTTTGAACGGTTCAAAGTCACAGCTGCTCTCATCTTGGTGCATCTAAAAAAATTAAATTAGGATAATGTGTGAGCACTATCCGTTTATTTCGAGTATCCGTTGTACTTAACGGTTTGTTAAAATTCCGTTAAAATGGGAATGCGTCCCTTCTCTTTTAAAGGGTATACTATTATAAAAATAATAGGAGATGATACATAATGAGTAAATCCATTTTACAACCCGATACCAGTTATAGTTTTGCCGATTATTTTAAACTCAGTTATCCAACAAAAGATATTGTGGCTGAATTTGGATATGGGTACGAGTTGACTAAATTGTCCCTGCCACATGGCACGTTGACGGGAAGCCTTGAACGCCTTCAACACACCTTCTATACAAAATTACCCCATATTTCCTTAACCTCAGAAGCCGCAAAACGTGAAATGCTGGTTGCGCCGATTATCCTTGAATTACTTGATTATATTCAGATGGAGGTTGATATTGAGTACCCGCTGTATGTAGACGAACGGCTGCATGGCAATCTTGATTATTTCATGCACTCGTCGCAGGATTTTGTTATCGTCGCTGCGAAGCAAACGGATTTGGAACGTGGCTTTAGCCAATTGGCGGTTGAGTTAATCGCGATGGCGCGGTATCGAGATGAGCAACCGGAACATATTTATGGTGCTGTCACCGTTGGTGATCTGTGGCGATTTGGAATGCTTGATCGTCAGGGGATGCGTATTGTCAAAGATATTGATTCCTTTCGTGTTCCCCTTGATCTTGACGAGTTGTTTCAAGTGTTTATTGGGATACTTCAGCCCGAATAGCCATCATTCGTGATGTATGCTGATTGTCTGCAATATTTTTATAAATGTCATAAAATTATAACTACTCAGCCCCAACGGGGCTCCTTATTATAGCCTGGGGCAACGCCCCAGGCACTTGGGATACTTCGGCCTGAATAGCCATAACCTGCCTGTCGTCTGCCAGAACCAAAAAATTGGACGCGGGCGGAATGCACTCATCGTTATACACAAGTCCATTTATAAATATTTAAGTCATTAAAATAAAAGCATATTATGTAGGGGGCCGGCAAAGTCTTTGCCCACCATCATATATTTAATGGTGGGCAAAAAAGACGAGGTGGGCTACATTTTGACTTTTCACGACGCGTGGAAACCAGAAAATAGGTTAATCCTTTTTATTTCGGCTGAGCGTGGCTAATAATTCTGCCATGACATCCGGGGGTAGCCCTGTCAGGATTTCTTTCGGCGAAAACTGTTCAAACACCTCTTTCGGCGAAAACTGTTTAACCACATCTTGCGGCGAAAACTGTTCAAACACCTCTTTCGGTGAAAACTGTTCAAACACCTCTTTCGGCGAAAACTGTTTAACCACCTGTGCCGCTGGTAACCCCCGCAATCTTTCTTCGGGTGTCAGCGAGTTAAGAAAGGCTGTGGTGTGGTGTTGGATAGCTTCTTCAAAGGTATAAGACATAACAATCCCCTCCTCTAAATACAGTTGGTACAATGTGTTTAACAACATTTTAGCATTTGGATTACGCCATTGATAATGGCTATCACCAAATTTAAAACCGTCATATGTCCCACTAAAAAACTGCCAAATCGCATTTTGTGCTTGTTTAGACATTTGATTGAGGGCGAGGATTCGTATCGTATGTGAGCCCCAGACGACTTCATACACGCCCTGATGACACTCTTTGAATGTGCTGTTAAATTCCTGTTTTAACAACTTGCGGGGATAACGAGTACTCACCGCATATAGTCGAAATGAATCAGCGGGTAACTCTTTCCAACCCTTAAAATCTAGCCATTTTCGATAATTAATATAATGCCCAGACAGTTCGAGCAAGGTAAGCGTGTCCAAAGGCTCTTGTAACGATTTATAGGTGACCAGATTGTGTGCCGATAAATTATCTAAGCCATCGGGCAATGTTAGAAGTGGTTTGCCATCGGTTTTTTCAATGAGAAGCACATCTAACAGTTGTGGTTTAGTTGACAGGTCCTTTTCTATTTCAACTTTATAGTTGGAACCGGTAAAATAGTCCGTCAACGTCCATCCAAACAGATGGTGCCAGTTAATTTTTTCCAAAAATACGCCTCCTTTGTGCAAGTTGTGCAAAGAAACTTGGAACGAAGGATTCATCGCCCGAATCGTGCAAGGGAACTTTGCAGTCCTAGTATACCGTTTTTCTATGCTGGTGCGGACTTCAATGGGTTCCCACGCCAAGGCTCAAGTGAAACATTGGACGCTGGCGCGTCAATGCCATTAAGTTAAGCTAAGCTTTTTTGTGAGGGCAACCATAAAGGATTGCCCCAACTCAGGACGGTTCTGTAGGGGCAATCCCCCGCGCAAGCCCTTAACTTAATGGCAGTGACGCAGGCGCGTGTGAACCAGAAATTTTGCTTTTGAAACACGATAAAAATTCGTAATATCAGGCATTATTTGTAATTGTATAAAAACAGCCCTTTCAATCTGCTGTATAACTACACCCACGCTTTAGGTTTTAAAAACACGTCATACAACCGCGCTTCTGGTGAACCCGGTTCTGGTTGCCAGTTGTAACGCCATTTCACTAAAGGCGGTAAAGACATCAAAATAGACTCGGTGCGTCCACCACTTTGTAGCCCAAATAAAGTCCCGCGATCATAGACTAAATTAAATTCGACATAACGTCCGCGCCGATATAATTGAAAATCCCGCTCACGTTCCGTGTAGGGCGTTGCTTTACGTTTGCTCACAATGGGTAGATAGGCGGGCAAATAATGATCACCGACACTTTGCATAAAAGCAAAGCAAGTGTCAAAGTCCCATTGATTTAAATCATCAAAAAATAAACCACCCACACCACGCGGCTCGTTACGGTGTTTCAGAAAAAAATACTTGTCACACCACGCCTTATAACGCACATACACTTCTTCCCCAAATGGATCACAAGCCGCTTTTGTTGTCCGATGCCAATGCACTGCGTCTTCTTCAAAACCATAATAGGGCGTTAAATCAAAGCCACCTCCAAACCACCATATTGGGGATGACTTTTCTGAGTCAGGGGAAGATTCGGCCAGAAAAAAGCGCACATTGGCATGAGAGGTAGGCACATAAGGATTGAGTGGGTGTATCACCAACGAAACCCCCATGGCTTGAAAACGACGGCCTGCTAATTCAGGACGTTTTGCCGTCGCCGCTGCCGGCAAGGTTTCCCCATAAACATGAGAAAAATTCACCCCGGCTTGTTCAAAAACCGCACCGTTGCTCAGAACACGCGATCTGCCACCACCGCCGTTTTCACGTTGCCATTGTTCTTCCTGAAATGCTGCAAAGCCATCTTCGTTGGCAAGTTCGGTACAAATACGATCTTGTAGTGCCAATAAATAATTTTTAACGGGTTCAATGTATTGTTGAGGCATAAAGGGTTCCTGAGTTAAAACCATTATGAATGAGGGAGGTCAACGAATTTTTTTTTAGTGCAAGGTTTGCCTGAAACGAATGAGTGCGTGGAAAAAATGGCGGTTCAAACGGATACTCTCCCGGTAAGGGATAGCATCCGTAGAGATAATTAATGCTTTTTGGGGGGACGAATTTGAGATTGAAATGCCTGACACAGAATGCTTTGCTTTTGGAGGAGGGGACGAATTTGAGGGATTCATTTGCCTAGAAACGTGTTGTTCTGAAAAACCTTCGAGGCAAACCTCGAAGGTTTTGTTTTCTGGACGACTCTATTACAACTTATCAGCCTGAGTGAGGAAATTGTCGATTTCGATTTCCGCTTCGATGGCATAAATTTCCTCTTGCATCCCATCAAGCGTACTCGTCATATCTCCGCCAAGATTATCAACATCACCTTCAAGGCTGCTGTAGTCTTGAATGGTACGCAACGCATCCACCATATCCCGCTTAGCCTCTAAATGAGCCACCTTTAATCTCACTAAGTCAAGATTGTCAATCAGTTTTCTTAACGTACTTTCCAGCTTGGTTTCCGCTGCCTTAAGTTGTTCGAGAAAATGTTCCATCTCTTGAACAGTGCTTTTCAAGAGATTGATTTTCTCAGGAGAACCCTCAGAACTTTCCATGTTAGCAAGCGTGTTTTTCCTTCTTTGCAGCTTGCCTTCAAATGTCTTCCGTGAAACTTTCACCTTGATAAGATTGCCTCTGACTTCGACTATCTTGTTCTCATACTTCTGAATGGCAATATCGCCTTTGCCAACCAAATCTTGAATTTGGTTGGTGATGCGTTTCTTGATGACATCAACAGTCGCTCTCCCGTCTTCACCACAGCCAAGGGGTAGTAACAGGATAAAAAATGGTAGTAACAATTTCAGTTTATTCATTAAGCTGCTCCTCTATCAGAGATTTGGTTGTTTCAGCATTAGCCAACACGGCATTAGCCTCGTTTAACAGTTTTTGTGAGATAGCACTAAATTTCTTGCGGCCTTGTATCTCATCAATTTTGTATGCTACATAAGCGCCCTCCACTTTTTCATAAAGCCGGTTCCACGTCGAATTTAAGTCCTTACGAAGCCCTTGCCATTGCTTGAGTGATTGATTAATCATTTCACGTTGGTTTGGGTACATCCCTTTCAATTCATATAGTTGTTGAATTTTCTTATCAGCCAACGCAATTTCTTTACTCATCTTAAGCATAGTCCTATGGAATTCAGGATTCATGTCATTGAGAAATGCGTAAACTTTGCTTTGGGCATCAACAACTTCCTCTGTCTCGTTACATCCAATAGGAACTAAACTTATTAATAATAACAGTAATAAAATAAGCTTATTCATCAAGCTGTTCCTCTATAGTGGATTTGGTAGCCTCTGCATTCGCCAACACGGCATTAGCCTCTTTTAGGAGTTCTTTTGACAGAACACTAAATTTATTTCTGCCTTCGATCTCATCAATTTTGTAGATGACATACGCCCTTTCGACTTTGTCGTAGATATCCGCCGAAACTTGGTTTAATTGCCCCTCCAGTGTTTGCCATCGATTAATTTTTTTATCAATCATTTGGCTTTGGTTTGAAAATGTTTTTCTTAAGGCCTGCAGTTGTTGAATCTTATTATCAGCCAGTGCAATTTCTTCCTGAATTTTCTGCATTTTTTGATTTAACTCAGGATTCATGTCTTGTATAAAAGACATGACGACGTGTTCGGGACGTTCAGATTCAGATTCATTACGCCAATCATGGAGCCCCCCAATCACAATCAGTGTTGCATAAGTCCCAATAATGAGTCCTGCTATAATCAAACTAATAAGCGGTACTTTACGCCAATTTATCAGCACCACTAATAGTATAACAATCAATAACACCAATCCTAACCATATCCACATAATAGTCATACCTCATAAATTATTATAGCGGATATCGCGAATTTCGCCAATGACTCAATCCAATATTTTTGCGAAAACCCCGCTTTTTTTTTGGTAAAAAAAAATGACACCAAAGTGTTTTCAGTTGATACTTTACCAAAGGAGAGAAGTTTTACCATTGCCACTTGTGCAATGCTTTAACCTTACCACCTATCAGTTTTTATTCAACACAGAGATACAGAGTTACACCAACAACTCTTGATGACTCTGTGTGACTTTGTGTGACTGAAGTGAACTCGAATGTTCAAAAAAATTTTACCAACTGATAGGCGCTAAGCCTTTTTTACATTTTCCAAAATGCTCACCGATT
>QNER01000125.1 GCA_003646175.1 Candidatus Parabeggiatoa sp. nov. 1 | reverse complement strand
GTTATCAGGTTGTGTGCCGACAAATTCTCTAAGCCATCGGGCAATGTTGCCAGTGGTTTGCCATCGGTTTTTTCAATGATAAGCACATCTAACAGTTGTGGTTTAGTTGACAAATCGGTTTCCGTTTCGACTTGATAGTTGGAACCGGTAAAATAGTCTGTCAAAGTCCATCCAAACAAATGGTGTCAGTTAATTTTCTCAGTCATACGCCTCCTTTGTGCAAGTTAACCTTGCACTCCTACATATTCTAGTTTCTAGTGCCTTGGGAAATAAAAATAATTTTTTTGTACAGGACAAAAAGGTGTTAAAGTCGTGATGCTATCGCTTTTTTTTTGCGATAGTATCACTAACTGATGTTAAAAAGAGTTCAAGTCGTTGGCGAACACTTTGGGAAAAACACTAAATAGCGTTGCGGGTATCAAAGCGGCTTTAAATCCCCAATAGTGATGCATACGCCACAAAAAGCGATAGCATCACGAAATAATATTTAAAATCAATATGTTATAATATTTTTTCCAATAGTGATATTATAGCAAAAAAAAGCGATAGCATAACGAGCCTCTTGCAAAACCCCAGGTTGGCACCTGGGGCTATTCAAATTCAACCCCTACGGGGTAGCCAAAGTTTAAGTAGCCCCAGGCGAAACCTGAGGAACTTTTAAAAATATCAACCCCAAAGGGGTTTTCAGGCAAAAGTTTTTGCGCGCAAAAACTTTTGCCTGAAAACGTGAATAGCCCCAGGTGCCAACTTGGGGAACATTTAAGAGTTTTGCAAGAGGCTCATAACGAAATACTTTAAAATAAAGTATTTACATCTTTTTATTCTGTACATAGAAATCCTTTCTAAAATACAATCCTTGTAGTTCTTGTTCATTTTCGCTTCAATACCAACAAAGTCATATCATCAAAAACCTTTTGCGTACCAATATGTTGTCGGACATCGGCAATGATCGTTTGGCTGATGTCCTTAGCACAATGTTGCCAGTGGCAGCTTATCACTTGACAAAGCCGCTCTAACCCATATTCTACTTTTTCTGGATTTAGAGCTTCGGTAATACCATCGGTGTACAAAACAATGCCATCACCGGGCTGTAATAGCAACGCCTTTTGTGAAACAAACTTGGCAATATCGGCTACCATGCCAATGATAAAACCTAACTCAAGGGTATCAATTGGCTCTACATAACTATCTTTATGTACCCACAAAACATATTCATGTTGTCCAGTCAGTTGTAATCTGCCATTTTGGTAATCCAGTAATGACAGCGTTAAATTTTTCTTGCTTTTCATGCGTTGTACATTGTTATAAATCATGCGATTGAGAGTATTCAAACACTGCGTTGCATCACAAAGTCCACTGCCGAACAAGCTGCGTACCGCTGTTTGTACCATCAACATTAAGACACCACTTTCTAAACCATGCCCCGTCACATCGCCTATAGCAATCTTGACGTGCCCATTTTGCTGAAAAACATCGTAGTAATCGCCACCCACCTCTTCGGCAGGCTCCATAAAGCCGGCGATGTCCAATGCTTCAATTTGCTGTAACTCGGCAGTAGAAGGCAGTACCATTTGTTGTAAGCGACGCGTGATTTCAAGTTCGGCTTGCATTCGCATATTTTCCGCGGCGAGCGTTTTTAGGAAAAGATGGGTTTTGATTCTAGCCATTAATTCTTCTTTGGAAATAGGTTTCGTCAGGTAATCATTGGCACCCGCTTCCAAACCCATCACTAAATCTTCTACTTGATTTTTCGCAGTCAACAGTAAAATAGGTAATTCAATTGCTTGCCATTTTTCACGCAATTTATGCGTGACTTCATACCCTGTCATGCGTGGCATCATCACATCAAGCAAAACCAAATCCGGTTTCAAGCCTTCTTCTATGAGTGCAAAGGCTTTTTGTCCAGAACTTGCTTGAATGATGCGATAGTTTTGCAGGGATAAATAGTTGTGAAGTACCTGCAAATTGACTGGTTCATCATCGACTATCAGTATTTTAAACTGTTCGCGAACAGGTGTTTCATTTAAAAACAGTGGCTTAACAACAGTTTCGATTTCTACATCAGAGGCGGAGTTCTGAACTTTTGATAGATCAAAATGCTCTGGTAACGGACTGGCTTTCTCTTCAGAGAGAGGTAAAGTCAAGATAAATTGCGAGCCAACACCCACAATCGATGTTGTCCAGATTGTCCCTTGGTGTAATTCCACCAATTTTTTAGTGATCGCTAAACCTAAACCAGTGCCACCGTATTCTCTAGCAATAGAGCCTTCGGCTTGTTCAAAGGATTCAAAAATGCGTTCTAACTTGTCTTCTTCAATGCCGATACCCGTGTCAGAAACCGTCATTTGTAAATGCGGATTAACCACTTGAGCCGACACTGTGATATAACCATTTGTGGTAAATTTAATCGCGTTATTCACCAGATTATGTAAAATCTGTTGCAAGCGATTTTCATCGGCAAAGGCACAAGGTAAGTCGGGTTCAATCGCGTTGACAAGTGCCACCGGCTTTTGTGCCACCAACGGTTGGCTGAGTGTCAAAACAACATCAACCAGTTCACGTAGCCCAACCGGCTTTAGTTGCAATTCAATCTCTTTGTGCTTCAGCTTGGAAAAATCAAGAATATCATTCACTAAAGCCGCTAACCGTTTGCCACTACTGACAATCATGGCAAGATTAGTCTTGGTTTGAGCCGCTAATTCGCCAGTCGCACCGTCTATCAGAGATTGGGCAATACCAATAATCCCATTGAGTGGAGTACGCAATTCATGGGAAGTATTGGCTAAAAATTCATCCTTAAGCTTATTATGTTCTTCCAGCGCAGTCAGCGCTTCATTGAGTTTCGCTTGTTTTAAACCCATTTCTCCAATGACACTGGCTAACTGTGATAAAAAGTTCATCGTTTGTTCAACTTGTGCCTTGGATAAAATAGGAACTTCTGATAATGCATTGAGATAGGCTGCTTTATCAAATCCAAATTCTTCAGCTTGCTTGGCAAAAAATTTAATATCAGGCGATTCAAGCAAGAATTGCCCGGTAAAAAGATTGGCTCTATGGACTCCCCCAATGATGATTGGGACAGCAACATCCACTAAGCCATTTTTGCACTTATAAACATTATAGCGTTCCCCTTTCTGTAACTGACATGCTAGAACGGTATCACTTTCTATACACCGACGAGAGGTTCCAGGGGCTACCCGGTGAAATTCGGCACATATTTTCTGCCAACCGGTTGCAACGAGAACATTGCCTTCAAGATCAATAATGGCAGCCGCAATACCAGTCAGTTTCGTAACGTTTTCACAAAGCGATTGAAGTTCATCAATATCAACTAGATCAGAAAATTTCATATCAAATCCTCGTTTTATTGCAAGGTTCGCCTTGCACTCCTTATCAATCCGTTCTGATAAATTCTTTCTAAAATACAATCCTTGTCGTTATTTTACCGATACAACCACACTCGCATCAACGAAATCAGTTTGTCGGTGTCTACCGGTTTAGAAATATAGTCATTGGCACCCGATTCCAGGCATTTGGCTTTGTCACCTTTCATGGCTTTGGCGGTGAGGGCGATAATGGGGAGTTTGCGAAAACTGGGTTGTTTTCTGATTTGTTGCATCGCTTCATATCCATCCATCTCAGGCATCATAATATCCATTAATACAATGGCAATATCAGCATGCTCTTCTAACATTTCTAAAGCTTCCTTACCGTTATTGGCGACAATCACTTCCATATCGCTGTCTTCTAGCACGGTGGTTAACGCAAAAGTATTACGCACATCATCGTCGGTAATTAATACCTTTTTATTTCTTAGAATGGCTACTTTGTCATGTACCATTCGTAGCATTTTGCGTTTTTCGACGGGCAAGTTGGCTTCTAGTTGATGGAGAAACAGGGTGGCTTCGTCTAATAAACGTTCTGGTGTTCTGACCGTTTTAACGGTGAGTTGATCGTTGCATTGCAGCAATAACGTTTCTTCATTGGGGGTTAATTCGCGTTCCGCATAGACAATCAATGGGATATGGCATAAGCCTTCTCGTTGGTTCATCTGTTCAACCAGTTGGATGCCAGAACTTTGTTCTATATCCATATCCAGAATCATACAATCAAACTGCGTTTCTTGTAGGAGATGTTCTAAAGCGGCCGCTTTGGTGATAGCCTGCGTGATTTGGATATTCTCACTTCCGACTAAATCCAAAATTTGCTGTTGATGGATTTTGTTATCCACAACGATCAACAGCGTTTTGACGGTTTTGGTAATAAACAGCTCGATTTTTTGGAAGGCATTACCGAGTTGCTCCATATTGATGGGTTTGAGCAAATAACCAATCGCCCCCATTTTCTTTGCATCCATACTCTGTTCAGAAGCCGACATAAAATGTACTGGAATATGCCGTGTTTCTGGGTTGTCTTTCAGCTTTTCCATCACCATCCAGCCATCTAACAGAGGTAAACCGACATCAAGGATAATGGCATTGGGTTGGTATTGTTCAGCCAGTTGCAAGCCGGTTTTGCCATCTTCAGCAATCAGACATTTAAAGTGATTTTCCCGAGCGATTTCCATCAGAAGGCGGGAAAATTTGCGGTCATCTTCAATAATTAACAGAGATTTGTCTGTTGGTTGCAGATTGGCTCTATCGTCGGCAATCTCTGGTTCTGAACCGGGTTTACCGCCTAAGGGCGCGACATAGGTGGTGGACTGAGGCGTAAAAACGTTACCGCCGGCGTTAGTCATTATTTCAATAACGGTAGAAGCCCCCCCCGTTGGCAAAGGGGTTTTAGGGGGAATTTGAGTAGACGCTTTAGCGGGTACGGACAGAGTTTCAGGTAAATACAACGTAAAGGTACTACCCTTGCCTTCTTCACTGAGTAATTGAATCTCGCCACCCAGTAGTCGAGCCAATTGACGGGAAATAGACAACCCCAAGCCGGTGCCACCAAAACGGCGGCTGGTGGTACCATCCACTTGTTGGAAGGCCTCAAAAATCACTTTTTGTTTGTCAGCAGGAATACCAATACCGGTATCTATCACGCTAATAGCAATGGTTTTGGCAGGCACCAGTTTGATGCTGGACAAATCCCGCCCGGTTCCCCCTTGCGACAGGAGAGTTTTGTCAGTACCACGTTGTATTGTTAGCTTGACTTCGCCTTCCCTAGTAAATTTAAACGCATTGGACAGGAGATTATTGATGATTTGTTTAAGTCGCTGCCCGTCGGTGTTTGCCCTTTCAACGTCGGTAAGCGTGATTTGGAAACCGAGTCCTTTGTCTTGGGCAACATGACGGAATTTTTGTTCCAGATTTTCCACCAGTGCAGCCAATGAGACGTTTTCCAGATTAATTTCCATTTTGCCCGCTTCTACCTTAGACAAATCTAATATGTCATTGATAAGCGTCAGCAAATCGGCTCCGGCACTGTTCACTGTCCGCGCATATTCGACTTGTTTGTCGGTTAAATTGCCCGGTTTGTTATCCGCTAACAGTTGCGAGAGTATCAGTAAGCTATTCAACGGCGTGCGTAGTTCATGGGACATATTGGCGAGAAATTCTGATTTATATTGGCTCGCGATTTCCAATTCCTCCGCTTTGATTTCGATGGCTTTCTGAGACTGTTCCAGTGCTTGGTTTTTTTGACGGATATCTTCTCGTTGCCGCTCAAGCTCGCGTGTCCGCTCTTCCAGTTCGTCGTTAGTATGACGCAGTTCTTCGGTTTGGCTTTGTAACTCTTCCGCCTGACTTTGCAATTCTTCTGATTGGCTTTGCAATTCTTCTTTTTGGTGTTGTAACTCTTCTTTCTGGTTTTGTAACACATCCTTTTGACTTTGTAATTCAGTCGCCTGCTCTTGGGTTTGTTGCAACAGTTTTTGCATTTTGGCATGGGATTCAATGGAATTGACGGCAATGCCAATATTGGGCATCACTTGATTAAAAAATTCCAGTTGAATTTCCGTCAAAGCCGCCACCGAACCGATCACAATCACGCCTTTGATCGCATTTTCATAGAAAAACGGGCTGACAATCAGATTGCGAGGGATTTCTTCCCCAAGTCCGGCATTAATCGTCAGGAGAATACTTTGTTGTTCTTTCGCAGCCCGCTCAACTAAGCCTTCACTAAATTCAAATTCATCGGCCAGATTTTTGCCTCGCGCATAAGCATAACTGGCACTCACGGAAAACCGGCGATGTTCCGAGGATTCTTCAATCAAATAACACACGCCAACCCGCGCTTCTAAATACAGGGTGAGGAAAGAAACAATGTTATGCGTCAGTTCGACGATACTTTGTTCACCGCTCATCTGCTCATTTAACTGGTTTTGCCCAGTTTTGAGCCAATCTTGCGCGTCTGTCTGTTTGGTAGCGGCAGCCAGTTTAACGGCCGCGGTTTTTAGCGCATTCTGAATTTGGAGAAAATCTCCATGGTATTCTGCATTAGGCGTAACTTCGAGGTTGCCTTCCGCTAATCCCTGCGACACTTGGACAATGTCATCAAGCACCAGCCGCAGGTTGGATAAGGCAGTTTCGAGGGCTTCTTTGATTTGAACATAGTCTCCTTGGTAGTAAGCCTGAGATTTTATGTGCAAGTTGCCACCCGCTAACCCCTGAGACACTTGGACTATGTCCTCAATCACTTGCCGCTGGTTGGACAAGACTGTTTCTTGGGCATTTTTGATTTGGGCAAAATCCCCTTGATATTCTGACTGCGGCGCGATACTGAGGTTGCCTTCCGCTAAGCCTTGAGAAACTTTGACAATATCTTCAATCACTAACCGCTGGTTGAGCAGGGCGGTTTCCAAGGCCTGTTTGATTTGAACAAAGTCGCCTTGGTATTCCGATTGTGGCGTGACGCTGAGATTGCCGGCTGCTAATCCTTGCGAGACTTGGACAATATCTTCAATCACGATACGCTGGTTGGATAGGACAGTTTCCAACGCCTGTTTGATTTGGACAAAGTCGCCTTGGTATTCCGATTGTGGCGTAATACTCAAATTGCCGGCCGCTAATCCTTGCGAGACTTGGACAATATCCTCAATGACTAGGCGTTGATTGGACAGAGCGGTTTCCAAGGCTTGTTTGATTTGGATGAAGTCTCCCCGATATTCCGACTGTGGCGTGATATTCAGCTTGCCCACTGCTAACCCTTGAGACACTTGAACCATGTCCTCAATCACGGTTTTGAAATAATGGGCTAAATCCTCAAAAGCTCGCCCGATATTACCCATTTCATCCTGCCGAGTGGTGATTTTGCCTATCTCAGTTTGATCGATGCCAGTCAATGCGGTGTCGCCCGCCGTCAACAATTTAGCCCCTTGGACAATAAGCGTCAGTGGTTTGCTGATTAAACCCGCAAGGAAAACGGCAATCCACAAACCGACGACCACCGCCACCAGACTCGCACCGATAACAATCAGCCTCGTCGTTTGAACAACCCTTTGTATATTGGTATAGGTTCTGTCTTCGTGCAGTTGTGCGGTCGTTTGCATTTGCGTTAACAACGATTCAAGGCGGTGTACTGTGGCACGATAGGTATTTATACTGGCAGCAATCTGCGTGTCCATTTGCACTAATTGGTCAAACTGAGCTTGGTACTGAGTGGCTAGGGTTGTCAGTTGCTCTTTCTCGGTTGAGTCCAAGTCGGTGGCTGCCACATTTTTTTTGAACTGAGTCACCGTTTCGTGTAGGCGACGGATATATTTTTCCTCTGTGCGTAACAGATAATCCTTTTCATGGCGACGCATCATCAGCATGTCAATCGTCAATGGGTTTAGGTTCTGCGCGTTAATGGCCTCCTCAATAGCATGGACATTTTCCCTGAGTTGGCCATCAAGTCCACTGTTTTTAAACCCCCGTTTCTCAAGTAAGTCCACGACTTTGAGAAAAGTGGTTTCGTACTCAGCGACAGCTTGATCGATGGTTTTGGTGGCCGCGATGTGTTCTTCTTCATCTTCCAGTTCCCGGATCTTGGCCATGTATTTATGAATGGTGGCAATATGGGCTTGCACTTTATTCACGTATTGAGTCCGGGCCTTTTCAAAACCGAGTGGCTTGTAGTGCAGGAGATAATCTTTCTCATTGCGTTGTGCCATCAGCAGATCGCTATGACTTTGCCTACCAAGCTTAGCTATTTTGCCATCAACATCAAGGAGTTCGGTGACAGTGGCTTGCGTGTATTGCTGACTAATAAGGGCAACAAGGCTAACGATGGTGGTTAAACCAATCATCACCAAAAAAGCCCAGATCAGCTTGTTTCGTATTTTGATATTATTAAACCAATTGAACATAATTACAATTTACTCCTTTATCATTTATCAGTTACCAATTATCAGTTACTAACTGATGTTACGCACATTGCTTCGACGATGTCACAGTTTGTGCAACAAAGCGGAAAGTTCCATACCATGATGATGTTTGGTGAAAGGGCAACCGCAAAGGGGCAACCACAAGATTGTCCCTACAATAGAAAAGCTCAATGTAGGGGCCGACTCATTTTGAAGCGTTATGCGTCATAAGAGTTTTTAAATGAAATGCGAAGGCCATTGTTTGCTATTCGCGATTTGAGATTGTTCCTGGCCGTTAAATCTAAATGCGAAGGCCATTGTTTGCTATTCGCGATTTGAGATTGTTCCTGGCCGTTAAATCTAAATGCGAAGGCCATTGTTTGCTATTCGCGATTTGAGATTGTTCATGGCCGTTAAATCTAAATGCGAAGGCCATTGTTTGGTATTCGCGATTTGAGATTGTTGATGGCCGTTAAATAAAAGGGGCAACCGCGAGGAATTGCCCATATCTTCATTAAGTTTTTGCGCGCAAGAACTTGTACCCAGATGATAATATTAATATAAAAGCTCAATGTAGGGGCAATCCTTTCGAGGCTAAAGTTTTTGCGAGCAAAAACTTTAGCCTCGAATATGGTTGCCCCTGTGGACTCATTTTGAAGCGTTGCAATAAATCCGTCAAATCCGTAAAGAAGCTGTACTGGTTATCAGTTTGGTTAAACGGATACTATCTATCAAAGGGGTAACATCCGTCAGATAATGTAATGAAATATTTTTGGTAGTCCCCATAGTGATGGTTAAATTCGCCGCTGCAAAGGCAAGCAACTTCTGATTTTGTTCAATTGTGAAGGAATAGAGTTACTCAGACAAGTTTTTTCCCTTTTTGGAAAAACGGTCTATTAAATAATTTTTAATTGACAATTAAAGACAAAAATTTTATTTAGGAATAGGAAATAGGGAGTCGGGAATAGGAGCGATTAGCAAATAATAAAAATAGAACTTTTAATTCAATTATTGATATCCATTCCACATTCTTAATGAATTATTCCCCATAGGGTTGGACGACTTATAGAGCAAATAATAGATTTTATAAAAATAAGGGATTATTTTGATGGTTTGAGGTGTGTACAATAAATAGTTTATAACTATTATGGTTATAGTTGGTAAGAATAATAATTTCAGAAGTCGTAACGGATACTATCTTGACAATGTCACATTTCAATAACCACGCGGTTTTTCGTACCAGGTTCGCCTTGTACTCCTTGCCATCTTCGGCCATTTTTGGTACCAGGGGAGCGAAGTATCCTGATAATGTGACATTGTTAAGCTATTTACTTTACGAAATAACGCGAGGTGCAATTTTTTCAGATTTCGTACCTACAGTATGCCACTCCTGAAAGCGATTGAAAAATAAATGGGTTATAAAAAGTTGCAGATGGCGTGAAATAGTATTTGTAAGAGCCTACATTTAATTTAAAATCCGTATTTTATTTACGGCCTTATCCCTAAATGCCATTCGCAAACAACATGATTAAGCAAAAATTCACTCTTCTCCTGATTGACGATAAACCTAGCAACTCGCAGATACTGGTGGATACTCTGCGCGATTATGGTTTTGTCATAATAACGGCCCTGAATGGGAAAGACGGTTTACAAATCGCGCAACAGGAACAGCCTGACTTAATTCTACTGGAAGTGATGATGCCGAGTATGGACGGTTTCGATACTTGCCGTTGTCTCAAGGCAAATGCAGCCACTCAGCAAATGCCGGTGATTTTTTTTACCGGGTTAAACCATGTTGAAAACAAAGTCAAGGGTTTTAGTGTCGGTGGAATCGACTACATCACCAAACCTATTACAGAACCACAAGAAATACTCGCACGGCTCACCGCTCATCTGAATCAGTATCGCTTACAACAACATTTGGTCCAGCGTTTGCAAGCTTATGAACAACATTTTGGCCCACTGAACTTAGACGCTAGTGGGGCCCAAGTGAGCGACCAAAAAACACCCCACCATCAAATTAAACAACGGGTTTGGCAGGCCCGTGATAAGTTGTTAAGCAATTTAACTTGTACCCCCTCACTGGATGAATTGGCACGCGCTGTGGGGACTAACCGCAACACGTTGTCCAAAGAATTTAACGTCCTTTTTGGCATGAGTGTTTTTGCTTGGCTACGCGAGCAACGCCTACAAGAAGCCAACCGCCTATTATGCGAAACCGATTGGTCAATACAAAAAATTAGCGACACAGTCGGTTACACAGACTCTAACCATTTTTCCACCGGCTTTAAACGTCGTTTTAGCAAATCGCCGCGCCAGTACCGCAAAATAAATTGCAGTTAGAAACCTTCAAGGTTTTGGAAACCTTGAAGGTTTTGCCTTGGTTAGAAACCTTGAAGGTTTTGCCCTGGTTAGAAACCTTGAAGGTTTTGCCCTGGTTAGAAACCTTGAAGGTTTTGCCTTGGTTAGAAACCTTGAAGGTTTTGCCCTGGTTAGAAACCTTGAAGGTTTTGCCCTGGTTAGAAACCTTGAAGGTTTTGCCCGAGCCGTGCCAAAAAGTGACGCAAACCAAGAAGCCAGTGGCGCAAACAAAGGTTTATCGGTTTGATGGTCGCTAGAATGCACGTTCCGTCTCGCTTGGGACAGGGCCGTGCCAGACAAGTGACGCAAACCAAGAAATAAATGACGCAAATAAATGTTTATCGATTTGATTGTCGCTAGAATGCCGTTCTGTCTCGCTTGGGATAGTTATTTTTGGCAGGACAAGAAAAGTGATGCTTAGCTCATACCATGAGTTGAGCCAACTTGTCTTTGTTTGTTGATCTGAACCATCCGCGTGAGTTGTTCAGAACCATCGACATAAGTTGATTCAATTCATCAGCATGAGTTGAGCCTGCGTTTTTATCTCCAGACGCACGCATGCTGATATTATATCTTTTAAACACTCTCCACCAAAAGAGGAATCTACACAATGAAAATGAAAAAAGCGGCATTAGCGTCTTTTGCCTTACTTTCCTTCTCTGGGTTTGCCTCAGCCGCTACCATTACCGTTGATGGTTGGTGCTTAGATGTGGCACGGGAAATCAAGGTTGGCGGAAATAACGCGGGCCGAGAAGTCATTGCGTGGCCTGACTGCCACAAAGGGGCGAATCAACAGTGGCAAGTAAAAGATGGGCTCATCGTGAGCCAATGGAATGGCCAAAAATGGTGCTTAGATGTCAACATGGGTGCCCCAGTGGGTGCCGGCAACGCGGGCAAAGATGTCATTGTATGGCCCAACTGCCATGGTGGGAACAACCAAAAGTGGGAAGTGAAAGATGGTTTCATCCGTAGCAGAGCAAACGGGTGGTGCTTGGATCGGGGTGTTGCTCTCAATATCGGCTGGCAAAACAAGGGTCTCAATGTCATTGTGTGGCCCAACTGCCATGGACAAAAGAACCAAAAGTGGACGATTGAATAAACAGCAAGTAAGCTTAGGATGGGTTTTGCGTAGCGAAATCCATCCTAAAATCCATATCAAAAATGTGTAACTAATGTGCTGTTATTGACGATTAAGCAAAACTTTAAGCCCCAAAGCTATTAAGCCTTGGGGCTTTTTTTATGTGTTGCCAAATCCCGATAGTCCCTACTTCGCTCTGCGGGTATTAAAATCTCCCTAGTTATCACGTATTTTGGGGTGCCCGGTGTTCGTGGCTTTAAAGCATCGATAAATATCTCAATTTCAGTCTATTGGGGTAAAATTGTTAGTTTAATAAATATTTAATGGTTATAGCTGATAAAAATATTTATATTTAAAAAACCAGTAGTTATTTAATAACCCGTTTATCATTGCCAATTCCCAAT
>QNER01000124.1 GCA_003646175.1 Candidatus Parabeggiatoa sp. nov. 1 | reverse complement strand
GAAGGAGTTGCTTGACGCAATAGACTCAGAGCGACCTATAGGCATCATCTCCAGGGATATACACTCCATGTGGGTTAACTCCAAAGCACTGGAGATGGCTGGTATCACAAAGGATACCCCTGACCCCAAAGGCGGTGTTATTGCAAGGGATCCGAAAACCGGGGAGCCGTCAGGGTTGTTGCAGGAGCATGCTGCCATGTCACTTGCCTGGGAACTTTTCCCGTCTCCCACAAAGGAGGATTATAAAACTGCCCTGCTGTGGATTCAAGAATGGCTGAACCGTGAAGGTATTACCACGGCTCATGATGCCTGGTTGGAGTTTGATCATAATTTTTATGGGGCTTATGATGAACTGGCCGTCGATGCGAAGCTGACAGTTCGTTTCAGAGGCTCATGGTATATCGATCCAGCCGAAGACTATATGGATCAGATTAGAAAAGGGATTAACCTGGCGAAAAGTTTCAAACATCCACACTTTCAGGCATACTCCTTTAAATTCTTGGCTGATAATATATTGGAAGAGGAAACTGCCTTACTACTTGAGCCCTATACGCACAGGCCTGATTTTTACGGTCTTAAAAACTGGGAGGATGCCGATATGGCAAAGGCCTTTGCTAAGGTAGATAAGGCTGGATATCAGATTCACGTGCATGTTATCGGCGATGGTGCGACAAAATATACGGTAGATGCCCTTGAAAAAGTTCAGGAGATGAATGGTAAAAGTGATTCCAGGCACTCCTTCGCACACCTTCAAATGGCAAGGCCGGAAGATGTCATAAGAATGGGTGAACTGGGAATGAGTGCGCATATGAGTCCATATTGGATGATTATGGATGAAGGCTTCGATAATTTCTACCTGCCTTACTTAGGCTCTAAACGGGCTAATAATACATATCCTCATAAGAGTCTTTTTGATGCAGGCGTTAATGTAACGATAGCAAGTGACTTCATTACTTCAGAATTTGATCTGATGACCGCTATATACAATGGCATGGCAAGGAAATCGACTGAAGGTAATGCAAATCAACTGTCGCCTGCAAACGAGCGTGTCAGCCTTGAAGAAATGTTAAAGGCTGCTACGATTAATGGTGCCTATGCGAACTTTCTTGAAAATGAAGTCGGATCGATCAAGGTTGGTAAAAAAGCCGATATTGTTGTGCTAAGTAAAAACCTCTTTGAGATTGAGACAGAAGAAATTCCTGATGTAAAGATCGAGATGACCTTTTTTGAGGGGAAGCGGGTGTATTGATTATCGTATTGATTATCGTTAGGACGGACAGTATTCTGGTGAATTATTGATTGGGATCAGAGTAACATTAATTAATTGATTATTGTTGATATTATCTTTTATTTTCCTTGGTCGGGAAGCTTGAATTAAAGTTACTAGTGCAGGATCGCTCCAGTTTTCATACCACCCGCCATGAGCCTGGGGATAAATCCCCAGGCTAAAAGCTCAAGTAGGCTAAAGCCTACTAACTGTCTTGTAGTGCCCTGATACGTACTTGAGCTTTTAGACAACTGCTGTAACAAAGAAATTTTTGCGCGCCAAAACTTCTTTGTTACAAGCTGTTGGCACAGTTCCTTGCGCGATCGTGCACTAGCCGATTTGTTAATGTTTCTATCTGTGTCGTGAATCGTTTATTACCAAGACTGAGTCCTTTATTGATATTATCTCTAATTTCATTTAGCAATTGCAGTTTCCATAAGTGCTTTAAACAATTCACGATAGTTACAATATCTCTCATCCTTAGTTTTACTACCAGCAAGATATTCAGGGTGAGGTGTTTGTAAATCCATTTTGACACCCAAAGCATTAATAGAATAAATTGACCTGCTTATAACATTTGGTTCCTCAACCATGGAGCCCTAACTGGATTCAATTCAACATAACGAGAAAGTTCAAATAAGTATAGGTAACGAAGCACCGAGACTTAAAACGAGATTCCCAAAGAGTTGACTACGCTGATAGCTATGGCTATAATATCAAACATACATACGTTGGGCAGATTGCATCATTCGACTTATTGCACCCTTGGGGTGTACAAATTAAATGTACATAGTTAGTCATTAATACCATCGCCGGAACACTTACTTGAGGTTTTTTTGAAAAAACCTTGAGCCAATTTAGATAAGCCTTCATATCTTCGTAATGAACAAAACATACTTGACGGTTGTTTCCCCGTTGATATGTTGTGGAATATCGTGCCGGCGAAACTCGAACTAATCTAGCCATAAATTCTCTTATTATTAATCCACAATTAATTTTACTCTGACCCCAATTATTCTTGCTGGTTTGAAATAACAACTGAATAAATATTGCCAACGAATCCAAAGTGTTGATGGTTACAATACTTAACAAATAGGAGCCCGATTTTTTTATGAAAACTCAAGAAGAACTTAAAATCATTGCTCATAACAAGAGATTTAAAGAAGTCAAGAAGAAATGCTATTCATGGCTAAAAACTGTTTTTTGGATATCACTTGTTCTTGGTTTAATTACTGGTCCTTTCTTTATTCTCGTTGTATTAGTTAGTGTAATCATTACAATGATTATTTGCTCATTTTATTGTCGTATAGTAGGAGTTACGCCCTGTAATATTCAAAGATATCTTGAGCAACAGAAAAAAAATAAACTCGAGATACTTTATGAGAATCATTTAAAGCCAAAGTTAGAAGTACTTGAAAAACAACGTAAAATTGTTAAATTAAAGCTAACTCTTTTAAAAATTGTTTTATTTTTAGCTACTATAGGAATGTCTGTATTTACTGTTATTTCTTTTCGTGATGAAGACCCTATGCTCTCCTTTTTCATTATTTTATGGCTCCTAGTTTTAAGTATTGTCTTATATTCGTTTATTGCCTATAAAATAATTATACCCCCTTATAGACAAAAATTTAAAACCGAAATCTTTAACCCTATTGTCACTGCAGTTGATAAAAGTTTAACCTATTATCCCCAAAAAAATATTACACTTGAAGAATTTAGAGCAAGTGGGTTAGAAAGATATTTCGGCTATGCTGATCATGTTCATGTTGTTGGCGAAGATTATGTTGAAGGAATGCTTGGCAAAACGGCGGTCAGTTACATATACCGTCGAATATGGAGATGATGATTACGGTGGTTGCGGTAGTTGCGGCGGTGATACGAGTACCGTAGAAGATACAAGTGATACTACTACAGCAGTTTTTGAATGGTTATTCTTTATCTTTGATTTTAATAAAGATTTTGATGGTTTTACCACAGTTTTGCCAAAAGGTACTGATGGTGATTATGGGCAATTAGTAAAATTAGAAAACCCTTAATTTGAACGGGAGTTTGTGGTGTATAGTGATGACCAAATTACCGCCCGTTATGTGTTATCTTATAGTTTAATGCAGCGTATCTTGAAATTTAACCGTCAACATAATGCGATTTATCTATCTTTTGTGGATGGTAGATTGTATATTGGAATACCTATAATCGCAACAGGTATCAAATTTAGAATGGGAAAAACGGTAATACTTCCATTATTTGAGCCAAACATTTCTAGTACATTGTTAGATTTTAAGATTTATCGTAAGTATTTCATATATATGCTATTTGTTAAAGACATTGTAGAAGAATTAAACCTTAATCAGCGAATTTGGAGTAAAGGTTCACCGTCATTCAAACCAGCGGTAGTGTTAAGTCAAGAAAATTTGCGGAGAATGATTGGGAGTGGTTAGCAAGCGTAGGGTGGGCTTTGTTATTTTGTTGCCCACCTTTCCACCCCATTACCAAATTCACCGTAAAGCCTTAGAGCCATTTCAGTTCCCCAATTGGGAGAGTAAAAACCTTTTTCTACATAGAGATAAACGAGTGTAGGCTCAATGCTCACTCAACCACCATCGCACGTATTGCCCAATGCAAATTTCGTTTGCATCTTGCTCATTACGCTTTGCAATACGTTTGAACTGTGTGGTTTTGGCAACCCAAAGCCCGCCGCTTCCAACCGGTTGCGGGTACGCACTATCCAATCTCCCTAAATCGCTTCTAAAAAAGAGCACCGTTTTCCATTTAGAGATAAATAATACTGAGTTGTTTGACAACTAATAGATTATTTGATATTTTATAAAAGGTAGGTCCACAGCTTTCATATCAATGACGAGAAACCCTCTCTTTGTAGACGCTTTTAAGTATTGATATGCGAAGTGAAAATCCTTTGATATTGTTCCGCCAATTGGGTGATTTTCAGTGGACCTACATATAGTTAGCAATTTTTTTCTAAATATGGCAAATTTATTATGCGCGAAACAAATCCAAAATTCAACTCTCGCCGCGCTGATGCCAACAACCCTAACAATCATGCGTTTTGGCAGGAACGAGGATACAAAGAGAGACCTGAAAACTGGCGGGAATTACATCGAGCCATGAATCGTCCCACCTCATCAAAGAGCAGAAGCCGCAAGCGTGATCTCGGTGAAGATTGCTTTCTAAGCTTTGACTCTTTTGGGCTTTTACCGTGTGACGGCTTAGGTCGCTTGAGCGTTGATGATTACTAAAACGCTTTCTCTTTGACTTTCTGGAATATCCAATCTAAATGCCATTGTCTTGCTGTGTCCTGCACACAAGGCAAAGGATCATTGCACCTTGAAGAAATTCTGGAGAAGAAACATGAGTAGAACACCAAATGATGATCGAAGTGACAGCATGAATCCCAACAATGATGCCTACTGGTCAAGCCTCGACAACCATGCCAATCAACTTAACCCTAACCACGATGAGCGAGCGTAGCCACCCAGAGTGAGAACGAAACCCACCACACTCCCACTAAACCACCGTCGCACGTATTATCCAATGCGAATTTCGTTCGCATCTCATAAAGCCGGGCAATACGTTTGACAAATTGTGGTTTTGGCAACCCAAAGCCCGCAGCTTCCAACCGGTTGCGGGTACACACACTATCCAATCTCCCGAAATCGCATCTAAAAAAAGGCAGGTTTTCATTATTGGTATCCAGCAAATACAACACTCCCATCAATGGCTACAACGGACACTCAAAAAAATCCCACCTTTCACCTCCCGATAATTCCCCAAAAAACTGACCATTCTTGTTAAATATTGCCACCACAACCTTTGTACCAATCTATCGGATATGTACGGTTCAAGTTGGGCAAATAAAAGTTTGTGCGAAACCTTATCAGTTTTGAAAACGAATTATGTTACAAGAAGCACTATTGAATTTGGATTGCTATTTTCACCTCAAAACGACAATGGTAAAAATTAATTAGATTTTTAAGCAAGAAATTATGAGCCATCTGATTAAAATGAATGAAGACTTTATAACCGAAATTGAAATTAAAAATTTCAAGTGTTTTGAAGATTTTAAAGCTAATGGGTTTAAAAGGGTTAATCTTATTGTTGGAAAGAATAATGTCGGAAAAACCGCTTTGATGGAGGCGTGTTGGATATATGAACGGAATAAAAATAGTGCTCATAAGATTGAAGCATTTGTGAATATGGTTAATACCATGACTTTAATCAAAGAATTTAGATATCTACTCAACTATGATCATCATGATTTACATGTCGCTTTTTCTCTTCTTAAAAAATTTAACCGGCTGCTTATTAAGAGTAATAATAAATCGGTGAAATTAAATATAGAGACAAATAATTTAGATGTAAGAGTTTCTATAAATGATTTTGAAATCGACACATCATTAACAAATTATCATTTATTTGCAGAGATGTTGTCTGACAAAAAAAACTTCTCTAAAAATTTTATTGCCAGTTGTAAAATTGACAATGACTTAATGATTAGTTTATATGATCAAAATAGAAAAAAAGATAGATTAAATCAATATATTCGTGAATTTTACCGTGATATATTGGAATTTGAAATTATAAATAATTTACCCAAAGTTTTTTTAGCGAGTCGTCAACAATTTGAAGATATCGCCGACACCAGGCATGGATTAAAAAGATATGTTGCTATCATTTCGGCAATCCTCGTTTGTCAAGAGAGTTGTTTATTTTTAGACGAAATTGAAAATGGCATTCACTATACTCAGTTGGATAGATTATGGCAGATTATTTTAACGCTTTCTGAAGAACTCAATTGCCAATTTTTTGCGACTACTCATTCAAAAGAGTGTTGTCTTGAGTCTTTTTATAACGTGTCTAAAAAAATTACGTATAAAAATGTTTCTATTCTCAAAATGACCAGATTAAAAAGTGGTAAAATTTATTCAAGCGTTTATGACTATGAGTTATTAGAAAACCGTCTGGAACAAAACCATGAGGTAAGAGGATGGTGAAAGTTGCGATCTTGCATGAAGGAAATGCTAAGAAAACCAATGATAACGAACTGTTAAAATAGATAAACAATCAAAATCCAAAACCACTTAGGGATTTTGTGCGATATAAATTTACATGAAAGCACTGGAAAATACACTATCGAAATAGATGTAAAGCCTTATGACGTACCTATTTCATATCACGGAAAGTATCATTATCTGCGTTTTAGTACCAAACCAGAATTGAAAGGAGCCGTGCTAAATGAGTGTTTACTGAAAAAAGCCGGCAAAACCTGGGATGATGTCATAGAACCCAATGCAACTTATGCAGATATTGATGAAAATGCTATCAAGGTTTTCAAACCAGAAGCGGCAATAAGTCAAAGATTACCTTCCCTTGAAAAAGAAAATGACAACACACAAATATTTGAAAATTTACGACTTCTTGAAAACGGAAAACTTAAACGTGCAGCCGTTTTGCTTTTTGGAAAAGAACCAGGCAAATTTTTTATCAATGCTTATGCCAAAATCGGGAAGTTCGGAAACTCAAACCACGATTTACAATCGCCAGAAATTGTGGAAGGCAATATCTTTCAATTAGCTGACCAAATTATTGAAATATTTGATAAAAAATAAATATTTTATCAAAACCATTTCTTATGACGGCTTAACCGGGTTGAAACGACACCCTATCCATTTGAAGCCAATTGCTACGCATTGATAAATGCCATTATACATCGCAATTATTTTGGTCCGCCGATTCAAATCAGTATTTACTTGAATAAAATAATGATTGCGAATGTAGGAGAGTTACCGGAACAAATAACCATTGAGGACTTAACTGATGTTACGCACATTGCTCGACGATGTCACAGTTTGTGCAATAAAGCGGAAAGTTCCATACCATGATGATGTTTGGTGAAAGGGCAACCGCAAAGGGATTGCCCCTACAAGATATTACTCAATGTATGGATAATCCTTTATGGTTGCCCCGATTGACAAGTCATTTTGCGTTGTGCGTAACATGAGTTTTTAAATGAAATGCGAAGCGGTTGTTTGCTATTCGCGATTTGCGATTATTTGCTGGCCGTTAAATGTTAAATGAAATGCGAAGGCGGTTGTTTGCTATTCGCGATTTACGATTATTTGCTGGCCGTTAAATGTTAAATGGAATGCGAAGGCGGTTGTTTGCTATTCGCGATTTAATATTATGGTTGGCCGTTAAATGTTAAGGGACTTCCAAAAAAATAATGTACCCAGCTAAAAACCGTAGAGCGTTGCCAAACCTCGGAGGTTTAACCGATATGGGTATATTAATTTTTTGTGAAGGCCCTAAATGAAATGTGAAGTGATCGTTTGCTATTCGCGAGTTGCAATTATTGCTGGCCGTTAAATGAAAGGGGCAACCGCGAAGGATTGCCCCTACAATATATAAAAAATATAAGGCAATCCTTTATGGTTGCCCCTTATGACTCATTTTGAAGCATTGTGCGTAACATGAGGCCTTAAAAAGAAAACACCCTTCATATCCAAGAAATCCTCGATTAGCCGATGTATTTTTCAAAGGCGGTTTAATTGAAGCCTGGGGACGAGGTACTTTAAAAATCATTAATGAATGTATTCAAAGCGGATTAATTCTTTAAAAAAACTGTTTGCGGGTGATTTCTCGCCTTGACGGTTCTTTTGCCAAAACTTTATTCTCTCTTCATTCCTTATTTTCTATGCCAAAATATAGGAGTAGAATGATAAATCAGGTGAATATTGAAGAAAGAAAAGCGGTTGCTGATATTATGAGACATTTCGGCTTAAATCAACAACAATTGACACCTGTTGGGATGAGTTTAAAAAGATGTATTGATGATCTATTTTCAAACAGTCGTTTTGTGAATATTGTAAGTCAGGTAAAAAAATCAGGTGTTTCTATTCCTTTCTTTTTTAGTAAAAATAAAATAGGAATGTTTGATTTTAGATCTAGTGAGTTATCAATTGAATATTACAATTTTTTATTGTCATTAATGTGGCTTCAATATGAATTAGAAAAAATAGAAAATAGCAATACATTTTTTATTATCAATGGTGTTGAAAAATTGAATCAGTTCAATTGGAATAGATTGGTTGGAATATCTGAACAAACGAAGATTATTCTCATCTATAGAGATTTCCATGAATTTACGGAGAAAGAGATTGAGAGAATCAGGAAAAATAATGTAATGTTAGTATCTTTAAAAGAAGCTTCTTTTTTTTATCATTTGAGCATGATTTATGATCATAAAAAATTGGGGAATTCGGTATTTTCTTCAAATCTTGTATGTTATTCAAGTAAATTTGTAGAACGTTTTGATGAAAAAACACTGAGAATTATTTTTAATGAGAAACATAAAGCTAGTACTCTGAACCGTTATGAGGCTATACATAATCATTCAAAAAATAGATACACAATAGAGATAGAAACCATTGAAGAAAAATTAGCTGCATTTAGCAATAATGAAGAAGAAAGTTTTGATGGTTTCCTAGATGTAGAGCATGAACTAGACAAGATTATTAAAATTGTAAAAATCCAGGAATTGCAACAAGAAAGTGATTTAATTTCCAACTTAGCTTCTTTAGCTTTTAAGACAGGCAACTTTATCCATGCACAAAAATTATTAGAAATAGGTGCAACAGGGAAAGATGACGATCTCAGATTTTATTATATTGGAATGGCAAGCAGTAGAGATTCTGGTAATTATCAGAAAGCTTTTGAATATTGTAAAAAAGGTATTAATCTGTACGAAACGGTTTTGGAACATGGAAAAAATACAGAAAGTGGGCAAGATAGATTTTTATCTTTGCTTAGGTTAGGTATTCAAATTTTAGTTTATGATGTAAATAATATTTATGGAGACATGGAATTTATCAATATTGCTACTAATGTAGTAGAAAAAATTCAAGATGATAATAATTCATTACTTTTGCAACTAAAAGCAAAATTTTTCTGGTATACAAAGACTCAAGGTTCTGCCAAATATGATGATGCTTGGGAAAAAGCACTTCAGTCTGATGAAACCGGTGAAACATATAATGCCATGGGAACTTGGTATAAAGAGGTGGAAAATAATTTATCAGAAGCCGAAAATATTTACAGAAAAGGGTTGGAAAAATTTCCTAATAATACATTATTTCCGCTTAACTTAACTAAACTGTTAATATACAAGGACGACGATAGTTTTGAACCTCTCATAGAAGCAAGCTTATTGATGAAAAATGCTTTAAAGAAACCAAATCCTCCAAAAAGAAAACAATATATTTTTGAAACTATAGCTACTATTAAGGCGTTAAAAAGTGGAATTCCAAAAGAATCTTTGGATTTGGATAAAAAGCAGCTATTAGAAAAAGGTATAGTTGTTAAACCTGCAATTACTCCAGATAAGCCTCTATCTCAGGAAAATAGAATCAAATTATTTAGTTTGATTGCAAGGGTATATATTAAACTTGATAAGCCAAGTGAAATCACGCTTGAAAAACTCAAACCCGCTATAGTGCGTATTGAACCTAATTTTGATCACAAAGATTTTGGATTGAATAAGTTTAAATCTTTGCTGGAAAAAATTGTAGGTGATGAATCCCCGATTAAGGAATTAACATCAAACAAAAATACATCGCCAAAAGTGGTGTTTAATGAAGCCTTTTTGGAGAAGTTTATTGCTGACGAATTACCAGACTACATACTAGATAGCGAGGCCGAAAAAGAGATTGAAACAGAGGAATCAGACAATCCCGGAGAAACGCAGGAAAAAATAATTGTCAAAGCAGATGATAAGCCTCAGACAAATATTGAAATAAAAACCGGACTTATAACGAATATTAAATTTAGTCCAGCAAAAAATGCTTACTATGGCTTTATCAGTATTCCTGATGAGGAGAATCTATACTTTGACTCAAAACATGTGAGGCATGGCAAAGCTGGATATGGTAGAGTGGACAACTTTGTTCAGGGAGAAAAAGTAAATGTTAGTTTTATCAAACATAACAATAAACTACTTTTAAAAAGTGTAAGGAAAGCACCTAAACACAGCAACAGTCATCAACAAGTATCTGTTGGAGTCACAACAAATAAAAAGAGTTTCCGTGTATATGGAAATGTAATAGATATTAGATTCGATCAGAAAACCGGGCGATATTTTGGTTATATTCTTTTAGACACAGAAAAACCTAAGCAGGACTTATATTTTGACATGAGAAGCTTGCCTGAAGGAGAAAATGTAACCGATTATCCGATGGGAACTCAGGTAATTTGCAAATTTACAGCTAATGAATCAGGCGACAATCCAAAAGCTGCTCTTGTAAGTCCATTAAACTTTGAAAATGAAGGACAGACAGAAGAAAACCATAACGAATCAGAAGCTTTTTATAAAACCGGCATTATAACAAAGTTAGATTTTATTGAGAAAATCAATAGAAGATATGGGCTAATAGCATTTGAAGATTCTCAACAAGTCGTCTATTTTCACCCGCATTTGTTAATTGACACGCTCAGTTGGTCTTCCTTATTTGAAGGAAAAAAACTTAGAGTCAAATTAGCAGTTGGAAGAAATCATCAACTCTATGTATTATTTATCGACTCTTATCTTAATGAGTTAAAAAACGATAAACAAGAAGAAACATTAGTCGGTGAAGTAACAAGCTTTAGCTTTATTCCCAAAACGGGAGTCTATTGTGGATACCTAAAAACATCCATAGGTAACATTTACTTTGACAAAAGAGCTTTAGTGGGTAGTAAACTTAATGACATCACCAGTCTTTGTCCTGGTACCCAAGTTAAATTTGAGTACCGAAAAATCACGGACAATTTCCTCTGCGCTACAAACATTTGGAAATGGGATAAAGATAACTCTTACAAGTCAAAGAACCAAGAATGGGTAGATGGAACAGTCGTGTTAATAAAAAAAAAAAGACCAGTCTTCCGCTTATGGATTCATTAAAGCAAATAACTTCAATGAAAATATTTACTTTAACCCAAAATCTTTAGTGAACCAAGATTTAATGGAATATTTTAATATAGGGCAAAAAGTTATTGTATTAGTAGCTCATCAAGCAAAAGATTCAAAACTTGTTGCTAAGATAGTTATAAGAAAGTTAATTTCTTGGGCATAAATAAAATTTTCTGGTTCCCAATGTTCTCGTTCTCTCATATGAGGAGCATGGCATGCGTGGATTTCTCGTTCCCAGGCTCCAGTAAGCATAGGGTGGGCATTCGCTACGCGGATACAATCCACCATTATTCTTATCCTAATCGGCTAATTGATGGGTTTTGCTCAAAATATCACAGTAACTCGATATTTGAAATCCGATTTTGGGGAAAAATCGGCTTTCCCGCCGTGATGATTTTAAAGAAATCCGATTTTGGGGAAAAATCGGATTGGGAGCCGCTTTGATATTAAAGAAATCCGATTTTGGGGAAAAATCGGATTGGGAGCGGTGGAACAAAAATAGGGTGAAAAATAAACCACAAAATTGATTCAAATTTAACACCCCAGTTTTAAACCTATTAAGCTTTGAATTGCACGCTACTCTTTATTACCTCACCGCATGATAGTTTTTCGTTATGAACCAACGCCAACAAAGCTCTCTTGATTTAAAATTTTCCACATTAGAATAAATCTAAACTTAAATTCTAACCCAATTTTTCCACTTGAACTCAAAAGTAGAAACTTGGGTTTTTGACATTTAGGAGAGACTTAAAAATGATAACCACAGAAGTTCAACAAACACCACAAGAAAAACCACAGCTTTATCTGAAAAGGGCTTACCACCTATCAGTTTTCAAATTCGATGGCAAAACACACACAAGGTGACACCGTGTTTTGTATAATAATATATAAAAATCTTAGACTTATACTCTGTGGTACTCTGTGCTACTCTGTGTTC
>QNER01000123.1 GCA_003646175.1 Candidatus Parabeggiatoa sp. nov. 1 | reverse complement strand
TATTATACAAAACGCGGTGTAACGTTGTGTGTTTTTGGCCCTCGAATTTGAAAACTGATAGGTGGTAAGCATGTAGAACCGAAAATATCTCTCAAACCAATCCTTTCTTATAAATAATCCTTGTAGTTATAACGGAAAAACCGAAATGTCCCCCATCATGGCTTATTTTTTATCCGCGATTCTGATCCTTGAATGTTCATCGTTTCTATTTTTAAGGAGCAACATTGATGTAATCAATTTTCATCCGCGTGATTTTCTTATGATATATACTGTCATTGTGCCAAGTTGTCACGTCGTGATAGTCAATATACAACGCTGCCATCTTAGTTGATAGTCCCCTGTATAAACTCCCTAATAGCTAACGCTGAAATAGCTTCGACAAAACCACCTCGTCTTATAATCATGCCGATTACTCTATTTCCTTTTATCAAGGGACTACCAACATTTCCTTCATAGATATTGCCTGAAAATAATAAAGATCGTCCCTTTTGTCCAGAATAACTTACTTCTGTATATGCCAATTCTGCTCCACCTCTAGGAAAGCCAAACGTAAAAATAACTTCATCTCTCTTATCAAGTTGAAGGAATAAATTCCTAACATTTTGTTCTGACAGGGAAATAGGCAACACATCATCAGGTATGTTTTCACCATCTGCGGATAGGACTTTCGCTTTGAATTCCCTATTTCCAAAAAATTCAACGCTCGGATTCGGATCACCTTCTATTATACGAGTCGCCGTGATAATATAAATTTTGTCAAAGGCTACTTGTACAACGAACCCCGAACCTATACGCATACGCGATTCCATACGGCTTCCATTGGTAATTTTAACTACACTTTTTCTAAAATTATCAACCACTTTTATTTTAGTCACAGTGGCTTTTGGAATTAGCGTTGTAGATATGGATGTTGCAACATGTTCCCCCCTTTTCCATATTATCAAGAACTTCTTTTCCCCCTTTTACACCATGCAAAAATTCCCTAATACTCGGTGCTGTTATTGCCAAAATATGTTGATTAGCCATCGATGAAACCATGCCAACTACCTGATTTTCCTTTATCAAAGGACTACCACTATTTCCTTCGTTTATACCACTGCCTGAGAACACAAGGTTTCGATTTCTTTGTCCAGAATAATATAGTGCATCATACGTCCAACGCGCTCCTCCTCGTGGAAATCCAAATGTGAAAACAGCATCTCCCAAGTTAAGTTCTGTTTCTTTTCTCACGTACAGAGATATTGCATCGGCAGGTATTTCCCCATCGGAAAACCAATTTTCACTTGATTCAGCAGCTAATACTTTAGCCTTAAATTCTTTATTTCCAAAAAATTCAATTACAATTTCAATTTTTGAATGTGGTTCATAAGATTCTATTATGTGAGATAACGTAATAATATAAGCTTTATTGGGATATACGCCTACAATCAATCCTGCACCTTCTTTTCTTATTCCTCTCTCTTTATCCCATACTTTGATTCTAACTATACCTTTTCTAATTATCTCTTTTCTAATTATAGGTTTTTCAAAGATGTTTGCGGCTTTTTGTTCTTCCACTTTGCGTTTTCTTTTTACTTCTTGAGCTAAACGTTCTTGTTCCGCTTTAAGTTTTGCCTCTATTTTGGCTAAACGCGCTTGTTCATATCTGAGTTTCGCTTCTGCTTTGGCTAAACGCACTTGTTCGGCTTGGCGTTTTTCCTCTAATGCTTGTTCGGCTAACTGTTGTTGTTCTTCAAAGTAATGTTTTTGTCCTAAAAATGTTGTCAAACCCAAAATAGCGACTAACAGACAAACGGCAATAACCGCCCCTACCGTTCTCATTGAAATAGCCGGCATTTTAAATAGGTTTGACAATTCAATAACCAAACCACGCAGTTTTGGTGGAAGTTTAACAGCCAACTTATCGGCCATAAATGTCACAAACATCGATTCATTCAAAGGTTCAGTTAAAGGAGTTTCCTCAGTAAACGGCTTAGGCTGCCCAGTTGCCACTGGTTGCTCAAACTGTTCTGAGGATTTATCTGCGGGTATCAATGCATTCAGTGCAGCATATATCTCTTTATACTGTTTGTGAGCTACTAAATCCGCTACTAATCGTTCATGCAACCAGTTCGGCATATACTTATGAGGCACTAAATCTGCTATTACTCGCTCACGTAGCCAAACAGGCATATACCCATAACGAAACCAAGGCAAACTGGCAAGTTTTACCAATATTTTTTCTTCCGCTTTATCTCCATCGATGTTTTCAGCCCTGAGTAATTTTTGGGAATCTTTTTCTTCCGCTTCATCTCCATCGATGTTTTCTGCCCTGAGTAATTTTTGGGAATCATCTGAAGTCAATTGGTTCCCTAAATAGAGCGTGAGTTGCCAATGCAATTCTGGATAAACCGCACACGCACTAAACCAATAATAACCGTCTTTACCGAGAAAGAACCATACTTGCCTTAGCAATTCGACAATTTCGGCAGGCTCAGGCGCGTGGTGCTCTAACCAGCGGCGCGGATATTCACGGAGATATGTTGGAAAATAGCCTGACAATGATTCAGAAAGTTCGGGATAGGATTGCCAAATATTGGCATTAACCCATTCAACCAAAAATTTTAACCCCGCTTCATTAACCGGCAGAACCAGAAAATCGGCTGCTTCTAACAACTGTTTTCGATAACCCCATTGCTCAGGAGTTTCTAACATAAACAAGATGCGATGTGACCATATAGCAAATTGCTCAATCCAGCGGACAAGTTCACCGGTAACCGGATTGATAAATCCACTGCCATCCGAAAAAATCATTAATCTATAGCTGGGATAACGATCAGCCAATTCTGTCAGCGTTAGCGGCGCGAGATGATCAGGTTCGGGATAGCAACGACGTGGATTGCCTTCAAAATAATAGCGCGTGACTAACACTTCTTCTGCAACTAATTGATTAATAAGCGTATTGACTAAGGCCGCTTGATGATCTTTGAAAGTGGTTCTATCTATCAGCACTAAATATTCGGGACGGCGCAAAGTCGTACCGCAAACCGGCATAAGCCAACCCCCCGCCTTTATGGTTTTGTCTAGGGTGGCGACTATATCAAGCGTGTTTGCCGGCATCGGCACATGTTTGCGTAACTGTTGCGCGGTGCGCGATAAGTTGAGCGGTTGAAAAATGGCTTTTTCTAATTCTTTCGCTTTAACAAACAATTTTTGTATATTAGGCTGTATAGACGTGAATTTTCTTGTTAAGTAAAGTCGTGCCCAATATCGTCGTCCTATATTCCATAAATGCCACAATAGTAGAACAGTCAGTGGCAATAGCAAAATAATTGTCCATAAAGTGCTAACTTGTCTGGGTGGTTCAGATATTTCTTTTGGTAATTCAGGAGCTTGTGCTGGTAATGCCGGTGGCGTTGTATCTGGTAATGCCGGCGTTGTATCTGGTAATTGAGGGCGAGTTTCTGGTAATTCAGACGTTATGGGCGGTGTTTTTGGTTCTGTTGGGATAAATGGATAAAATTGGTAAAAACTAATGCCCATAACAATAAGTATCGCTGCCGCAACGACTGCCATAATTGCCCATTTTTTGGCGGATTTTTGGTGGCGGTTGCGTTTCCAAAGTCACAACCTTAGCGCGACTTTTTTCACCCAAAATTATTAAAACGCCATTCAAATTCTTGTTGTTCTTTCGGCGAGTGACACAGCACGGGCGCTAGTAAGGTTTTGAGTTGGGCAAGCTGGGGCGGTAGTTTGCCTTGCTTGGCTAACGACAATATCAAATTTTGGGCGACAATAAACTGCGTCACGCCGATGTTAAAATGGGCGAGACGTAGTTCATTGATAAAGGTGTGTAATTTTTCAGTTAGGATTGTTGCGGTGTTCATGGCTATTATCAGTAAATTAGTACAATGAAGGGCGTATTCCTATTTTCCCGCTATAACTACAAGGATTGCTTATAAGAAAGGATTAGATCGTGATATTGTGATTTTTAAGTGCCAAAAACCATGAAATAATTATAATTAAATTCTTGTCACAATGATGGACAAGCTTTGATGAAATTTTTAAAAGTACCGAACCGCAAGCTTGCTCACCCTTTGAAATAATTCATCTCAAAATGTTTCGATTCTTCGATTATCGGTTTAAGGACATACTTTGAAAAGTTTTATTCGAGAATTGAATGAGGGTTTATGGCTATCAATTCGATTGACAATCTAATCCTTTTTTATAAGCAATCCTTGTAGTTATATTGGTTGATGAAGCTTTAACCAAACTCTTGTTGTTATTTAATGCCTTTGTAGCGGGAAAATAGAAATGCGCCCTACATTGGATAAACGAATGAAGTCAATGGAAAAGGGGAGTGGCTTGATTTCAAGCAATCGTTATCCGTTTTTGAGACATAAGCAAATAACGCAAGAAACGGCGACAGATACTATCCCTTTGGAGGGATAGCATCTGTATCGCGTATATTATTTTAGGCAAAGTCCCTAATAACTCTCATATCAAGAAAATCTTTACTTGACAATGTTTTAGGCAAAAAACGTTTTTGCGCGCAAAAACTTTTACCTAAAACACACAAGTTTTTTCGTGCAAAGTTCGCTTAGAGCAGGTGGTGTAACAATTTTTTTATCCCAGTCATTTGTTGTATAGTTGCCCAGAAAAGTTTCGCACCAAACCTTCAAGGTTTGCCAAACCTTGAAGGTTTTTATTAGGGACAAAACTTTTCTGGAGGAGTATATTCAGTGAACATAAGAATCTCATATCAAAGAAATCTTAATTCGTTTATCCCCGTAATTCGTTGTACTCATCAGTGAATGAACTATTTATTTCCATTTTCTTCACGCCACCGTTCCAAAACGCGCCCAGCCGATTTTTGTTCATCTGCCGTTTTGACTAAGGTACTGACTGTCCGTGCAGTTTGTTCAGGGTAGGCTTTGATAGGATTGTCCACCCCTTTAAACATTTCGCGCAATACCAATAACCAATTTAATAAAACTCATATGAACTTTTTGGTGGCAATGCCAACGAAGTGGCTGGTTTTCTAAACAATTTATGGGTAGCCACTTTGTCGCAATGAAAAAATAGGTATACCACTAAGGGATGTTCAAAACAGAGTTCTTCTTGTGTAACGATTTTTGACCAATCTTTATTATCGTCATACCAAAATGCGATAAATTCCGTAATAAATTTATCAATATTGTTGCGTTGCCAATTTGTCGTATCTATAGTGGCGTAAATGAAAATAGGACAATTTTCTCCGGCAAGCTTTTTAGCCAGTATGATTTTCCAATCGGTACCAGAATAGGCTGCAAATCCCCATTTTTTCAAGCGTTTCCACATTTCATCATGTAGATTAGCCGCTTTGTGAACAGTGCCAAGACGTATCTCTTTGATGTGATCGTCAGAGTCCAAATACTTTTCTGCTAGACTGCCATAAATATTATTAGGATTCAGTTTAAAAGAAAAATATTTTTTAAAGCGTTCCATAACAAAGTCAGCAGCATCTTTATTTATATCACCGCATATTAAACAGAAAAACGGGCAATGTTTGAGTATTTGGCTGATTTTTGGGTAATTCCAATTTTGTATCGCTTTGTCTAAGGCCTCTTCTTGGGCAGTGAGATTAGGGAGATAGGGTAGTAAATCAGGGACTTTTTTGGTTTTAGGAGGTTTTAGCTCTGAATATTCTCTTTGAATATCGTAGAGTGCTGATGAAGAAAAACGAGATACTTTCTGATTTTTTCTAGCTTGGTTTGCTGCCAAAAGTCCTATAATAATTATTGTTATACTCGTACCAATCGCAATAATATCACTTGTGGTTATAAAACCCTTAGCAACAACGTCCCCAATTGTAACTGTAACGGTTACAATCATAGCCATAAAAGTTATAATGTCGCTACTGCTTAATGAATTAAAAAAAACTGAATTAAAAAAATATTTCATCCTGATTAACTCTATTGCTAATTAAGTGCCTGAGATAAATCCGATTTTTTGAAAAAATCGGATTTCTTTGGTTGGTTTTCGATGTTCAGCACACCATTATTATATTTTATAGCAATCATCACGCCGTTTTTTCGTACAAGGTTCGCCTTGTACTCCTGATAAATCACGCCCAATTTCGTACAAGGTTCGCCTTGTACTCCTGATAAATCAAATCACGCTTTTCGTACAAGGTTCGCCTTGTACTCCTGATAAATCAAATCACGCTTTTCGTACAAGGTTCGCCTTGTACTCCTGATAAATCAAATCACGCCGTTTTTTTACAAGGTTCGTCTTGTACTCCGGATAATATGACATTGTAAAGTTAATTATCAAAATTTTTATTGGGGTATTTCTACGAGTTCTGGGCGGGCGACTGGATCAATACCTTGTTTAATTAATCGGCGGGCTGCTTGAACCGCAAAACAGGTATGACTTGAATGGATACTGTTGTATAAACCGAGCAGAAAATCAGGCTCTATAATTTTCCACCCAGCTATTTCTTGATACGGAACCTCAGCACTGACAAAAAAGTCTATGGTGACTTTGACGGATGTTTTGTCTTCACACTCGACACGTTTTTCATAACGCCTAAAGTCTTCCTTACTGGGTAATTTGTCATATTTTGTCCATACCTTTTCAAAATCTCTACTCTTTAAAAGGTTGATGACTGTAGACACTTCTTCAGGCGGTACAAATAAATCAATGTCTTTATGATCGTGAGCATGTTTATATTCAATATGATCCCCCGGCGACATAAAATGCCAAGCCCAACCACCTGAGATAATCACAAAAGGTTTTAGGGCCTCTAATTCTGCCAGACTGGTATTGATTCTTGATTGGGGCCATATTTCACCATATCTGTTTTTATTATGTGGATTGCTCATGATTTCTACCTCTACTAAGGTAACTCCCCAATTAAAAACCTTCAAGGTTTTGGAAACCTTGAAGGTTTTGCCCTCTGCTGTGAAAATAGCGCGTCCATTCAAAATGGGTGGGTGAAAGGCGTGCGGAAACTGGAAAACTATCGATCTTTACCCCATGCCAATAATAACATCAGACTTCCTATGCCCCCTAGCACAACACCTAACAACAGCATATTGATATTCAAAAATGACCATGTTTTCAAGGACATAATAATGCTAGAACTCATAATTAGCGCGCTACCAATTAATACCAGCATGGTACGCTTATGTTGTTGCTGCATTTCTTCACGTAAGTCGCTTAATTCATGGTTCAGGCGTTTGAGCTGTTCCGAATCGGCTTGTCGTTTAACTAAATTTTCATGGACTAGCATCGGTAATTCCGGGAGTTTTTCAGCCCAAAGCGGTAAGTTTGTACGAATACCCTTGATAAAGGCACGTATTCCTATCCGTTCATCCATCCAACGTTCTAAAAAGGGTTTGGCGGTTTTCCATAAATCTAAATCGGGATAGAGATCTCGCCCAACGCCTTCAATATTAAGCAAGGTTTTTTGTAGCAACACTAATTGTGGTTGCACTTCCATGTGGAAACGTCGCGCCGTTTGAAACAGGCGCAATAATACCACTCCAAAAGATATTTCTTTCAAAGGCTTATCAAAAATGGGTTCACAGACGCTACGGATAGCCCCTTCAAATTCTTCTACCCGCGTCCCTGCTGGCACCCATTCAGAATGGACATGTAATTCCGCCACCCGCCGATAATCGCGGCGAAAAAAGGCGAGAAAATTGGCTGCTAAATAATGTTGATCTTCTTGGCTCAACGTACCCATGATGCCAAAGTCCACCGCAATATAAAAGGGGCGGTTGGGATTGGTGGCATCAACAAAAATATTGCCGGGGTGCATGTCGGCATGAAAAAAGTTATCTTGGAAGACTTGGGTGAAAAAAATTTCTACCCCGGTTTCGGCAAGATATTTAAAGTTGACTCCTTTATTTTTTAGAGTAGCAATGTCGCTGATGGAAATGCCGTTGATACGTTCCATCACCATCACATTGGACAAGCTATAATCCCATTCGACTTCAGGTATATAGAGTAAATCTGAATTTTTAAAATTGCGTCTAAGTTGGGTGGCATTAGCGGCTTCCCGCATTAAGTCGAGTTCATCGTCGAGCGTTTTCTCAAATTCAGCAACGACTTCCAACGGGCGTAGGCGGCGCCCTTCCGCCCAGTAACGGTTAGCCAATTTCGCAAATAGGTAAAGCAATTCAATGTCTTTACGAATGGTGGCTTGAATGCCCGGACGTAGCACTTTGACGACAACTTCGCGCCCATTATGCAAACGCGCTACATGCACTTGGGCAATAGAAGCAGCGGCGAGGGGTTTTTCATCAAATTGGGCAAAGACTTCTTGCACAGGGCGGCCGTAAGCCTGTTCGATAATTTTACGGACTTCTTCGCAACAAAAAGGTTTGACATGATCTTGTAATTGTGATAATTCCAACGCGATGTCATCCGGTAATAAGTCGCGGCGTGTAGAAAGTATTTGACCAAATTTGACAAAAAGCGGCCCCAATTCTTCCAATGCAAAACGAATCCGCATGCCTCGTGTCAGGTGCTTGGGTCGTAACCAGTAGCCGGGCGCGAGATAGGCAAACACACGCAGTGGGCGGAAGATTTTGGTAGACAGCAGTAACTCATCAAGCCCATAGTGAACGATGACGCGGTAAATGGTGAGTAAGCGTATGAGTTGACGGATAATTTTCATAGTAATCGCTGCACCCGTTGCTCTAAACGTTCAAAGTCATCACGCAACGTGTCTACCGCATTCAAAAAATTCTCGATTTCTTTGCTACTGGGGAGATGACGAATTTCTTCTTGCAAGTATTCAGTCACATTGTGTTGCAACGTGTTGGTACGCTCACGAGTATAGTTTTGGCATTGTTGAAACACTGTGCCTAATTTCTGGGCGGGCACATCCCCCAGCCCTTGTGCCAGTCGCTCTTCCCAATCAATGTCCAATCCGTTAAGAAGTTGTAGTAGCTGTTGGGCAACGCTTATTTCTCCAGTGACACTCACGTCGGGATTGTTTGATAACAACACCGTCTCACGTTGTAGCAACAGGCGTAACAGGGTAAAGGGGGCACCTTTGATCTGGACATCCACTTCACCATCATACTCACTGAGTATGACAATGCTTTGATTATCAGGAAATAAGGTGAAGTTGAGATCAAGTCCGCTTAACTCAAGGCGAATGATTTTGCCCGATAATTTACTTAAGGTGTGTAAACTGGGCGGATCCAAACGCAGTGCTTGATTGACTATGGTTTCTAAAGTGGTTACAAAGAATTGATTTAGCAATGGTAAGTTTTCTCAAGTTGATGTAAGGGAATGGTGACTTTGTCGCGTGTCAGGGTTTCGCTTAGTCAATAATATACTATGATCAAGTTTTTAGTTTGACAAGAATAACTACAGGGATTGTATATAATAAGGGATTTTCGAGTCGTGGTACCCGGTTTAAATCGGCATTGATATACAACCGAAGTCGTTAGAATTTAAATCATTTTTTGGTAATCCAGTAAAAGTAGTGATGACATTTAAACGGATACTATCCCTCGGAGGGATAGCATCCGTCAAATCACTACATGTACAGGACTACCCCTTTTTTATATACAATCCTTGTAGTTAACTTTAAAAAAACGTGATCATCGAGTTTAACAAAAATTTTCCTCAAGTTGATGCAAAGGCACTGTCGCTTCGTCATGTATGATCACCACGGTGCCGGCGATTTTATCGTGCCAACCTTGTTTGCGCTTATCCCACATAATCCACAGAAAGCCTAAACCTAAAGGTAGCGCGGAAACAAAATAGCCTAAATAACGTAACACGGCTTGCTTAAAGCTAATGCGCTCGCCAGTGCGGGCATCCACAATTTCGCAATCCAATAAAATTTTGCCTGGGGTTGCTGCAAAAACCATCCAAAACCATAAAGCCAGCAAGGCGGGTAAAATATCATTAGCCAAAAACACTCGCCATTGAAATTGTTCCAATCCGGTAGCAGTACCATTTTGTAAAGTGGCGCAGTCGCTACTACCACAAATTAAGTATGACAAGAGTATCAACAGGGGAGCCATAAACAGCCCATCCACACAAGTTGCAAGGGTACGCCGCCAAAATCCGGCATATTCTGTCAGAAAATCAATAATCATAGTTTATATCCTCTATGCAATGCGACAATGCCGCCGGTTAAATTATGATAATCACAACGATCAAAACCTGCCTGTTGCATCATTTGTAGCAAATTTTCTTGATTGGGGTGCATGCGAATAGATTCCGCCAGATAGCGATAACTGTCTGCATCGTTAGTCACCATTTTGCCTAATAGCGGTAACACTTTGAAAGAATAAAGATTATACAAAGGTTTCAGGGGACGGACTTTTAACTCAGAAAATTCCAGTATCAAGATTCGCCCGCCCGGTTTTAACACGCGAAACATTGAAGCCAATGCCGCTTCTTTGTCAGTGACATTACGCAAACCAAAAGCAATGCTGATCAGATCAAAACTGTTATCAGCAAAGGGCAAAGCTTCGGCATTCATTTGAGCATAGTTGACCAATGCACCTTTATTCAGCAAACGCTCACGGCCGACTTGTAACATGGTTGCATTAATATCACCTAACACAACTTGGCCTGGTTCGCCCACAAGGGTGGCAAACTTGGCGGCCAAATCGCCAGTGCCCCCCGCTAAATCAAGGACTTGTTGCCCGCGCCGCACGCCCGATAATTCTATGGCAAAGCGTTTCCAGAAGCGATGCATGCCGCCAGACATCAAATCATTCATTAAGTCATAACGATTTGCGACAGAATCAAACACTTGGGTGACGCGCTGTACTTTTTCTTTGAGTGGGACTTGGGTAAAACCAAAATGGGTGGTGTTTTCAGAATTCATGGGGTAAAACCTGGGGTAATAAAAATTGTGACGTAAACGAATTGTGAAGTAAAAAGAATGAGCTTTGGGCGCATTCCGATTTTTACGGACAGTTAAGTACAACGGATACTCTTCATTGCCGGATAGTACTCACATATTCTTCTCATATTTTTAGAGGCACCCAGACGAGGGCTGCTTTGAGCCGTTCAAAATAGAGAACCATTTTATGATTTTTAAGCTTAAGCAAACCGTTTTTGTTCCGATTCAAATGAGTTATCCGTTTTTTTCGTGGAGCCAAAGTACTCAAGATTGGTACTCAAGATTGATAATGACCATTTTTTTGGGAATGCATCCATGAGCTTTGATGTTGGGCAATTCCTTGTGGTTGCGCCATCGGTGGTCATTTTTTGGAGTAACAGCTCAGCCCTGAAAGGGCGTTTTATTAAAGCCCAGGGCAGCGCCCTGGGAACCGCGCCCTTTCAGGGCTCTCACATCAACCTGGGGCGTTGCCCCAGGCTATAATAATCCGCCCCGTTGGGGCTAAGTCGTTACGAATTTTTTAGTTCCTGAAGTTAATCAGTTATCCAAGTTTCGACGGATGCTATCCCTTTTCACCGATAGTATCCGTTAAAAGTGTTATAAGTTGGTATCGGTAGGCGCGCGTTTTTGCCCTGCTTTTTCCAGTTGCTCCAGATATGTTTGCCACAATTTATCGTGATTTTTGCCGATATGGTATAACCAGTCCCAAGAATAAATACCAGTGTCATGTCCATCATCAAAGCGCAAGACAACGGCATAAGTGCCTACCGGATCAATTTTTTCAATGTTGACATCCGCTTTGCCAATTTGCAACACTTCATCACCGGGCGCATGTCCACGCACTTCAGCGGAAGGGGAATATACCCGTAAAAATTCGCAGGTTAATTCAAAATGTTCACCATCATCAAAAGTGATTTCCAACAGGCGGGATTTTTGATGCAGGTTAATTTCAGTGGGGGTAGGGATATTTTTAGCCATGTTTATTCAGTTATCAGTTACTTTGCTCCAGTTTTTGCTCCGCAAAAACGTTTGCATCGAAATCAGTTGATAATGGGTAATCGCTATTTCCTAATGATTACCATTACCTAATCTACGCATCACTGCCATTAAGTTGAGTGTGACCTCCATTTGAGGTAGAAGTGTAGCCACCCAATGTGTTTTATTGCCCACCGCTGATGGTGTGATATATTTTGGGGCCGGCTTTGTAAAGAAGGTGGGCAACAAAAAGACGTTGGGTGGCTACGAACTATTTCCTAAACGTAAAGAAGGTGGGCAACAAAAAGACGTTGGGTGGCTACGAACTATTTCCTAAACGTAAAGAAGGTGG
>QNER01000122.1 GCA_003646175.1 Candidatus Parabeggiatoa sp. nov. 1 | reverse complement strand
TAAGTAAGGAATCATAAATTTTCGGGTATTTTGTAGGGTGGGCAAACGTCTTTTGGTTTGCCCACCTTTTTCCTTTGCCCACCCTACATGATTTTTTTAAAATACCTCAAAATTTATGCTTCAGTACTTAAGTACAACGGATTGGATTATGCCAGTTATTGGGTTTATCCGGGAATGAAGTCAATCCGTTGTACTAAATCCGCTGTACTAGACAGTTCGCAATGGATAGTGGTTTTTTTGGCCGCGCGTGGTGACTCCTGTTTTCTTGACATACGATTTCTTTCTATTTTCCCGCTACTTTACGATTCCTATCGAGGTAAAAAATGTGGTGAACATTCAGGATCTTGCGGATTTTAAAGGCTCCATGAATACTCAAAGGTTTTGTTCCGGGCGATGGCATTAACGCCCCAAAGGGGCATATTAATATAGCCAGGGGTAACGCCCCTGGACTCTGTGTTAATAAATCCGCAATATGTGTGGCTAAACCGCAATCCCAGGGGCAATCCCAGGGGCGTTGCTCGCCCCTTTGGGGCTATTCAAGTACGCTGTCTCCGAAACCAAGGCAATATTAATATCACCATCAACCCAACCAGTAAATAAAATCGTTCATGCCATAACTTTTGTAACGTTTTATCTTGCGCGGTTTCGCTGAGACTGTGTTCAACCTCCGCTAAAATCGCTTGAGTATCTGCGTTGTGATAATCGGCTTTTCGATAAATCCCCCTTCCGGCAACCGCCAATTGGTGCAAATAATCTTCGTTTAAACGAGAAATTATTATTTCTCCATTGGCATCCTTTTGCCAAGTGCCATCCTTAATAGGAATAAAATCGCCTTGTTGTGTGCCAACCCCCAATGTGTGCAGGTAAAATTTCCCTTTTCGCACCAGCGCGAGGCTTTCTTGTAAATCGTCTTCTGCAAACTCTCCATCACTGATAAGCAAAATATGTGGCGCAGTATGAGTTGCCGTTCCTGTCAACCAATGACTGGCATTTTCAAGGGCGGGGACAAGACGGCTCCCTTGAATGGGCAATAAGTCAATATCGATTTCATACAACAAATGCCGCAAGGTTTGATAATCATCGGTTAACGGTGCGACTAAGTGCGGAATGCCAGCAAACGCCATTAAACCAATATAAATATCTTCTTCTCTATCAAGGATTTCCTCAATGTCTTGCAGTGCTTGTTCTAAGCGTGAATGAGGCAAGTCTTTGACACGCATGGATTCTGATAAATCTAACAAAATCATAAAATTAGCACGTTGTCGCCAGACTTCTTGTTCTTGGTAATCCCAACGCGGCCCCGCTAATGCTAAGACACCGAGTAACCACAGCACCGTCCACCCAATAGGAAAAAGGGAAAAGGGGAACGCTGCAACGGACTTTTGGGATTTTTTGGCCGTATTAATCAACAAATGTGGTAATAAATGGGCATCGGCAAAATCACGCACCCGCCAAAAGTAAGGGATATGGCGTTTTGCTAACCATGCCAACAATACTACCAGCATGGGCACGATGAGTGCCCAAAACCACTCAGGATGAGCAAATTCAAATTCGGAGAAATTCATGTCACGTCTCTCACTTATAGTTTTTTAGAAAATATTGAAGGCCTTAGCAACAATCACCAAACTAAAGTTTGGACTCCATTTCAGGACGACTGAATTTTTAGTGTATCATATCCATTTTGCATTACAATTAATTTACAACCTCACTGTTTTAATATTTCTAAAAGGCATAGCCCTAACAACCTCTACACGATCTTTACAACTTCAGCCAAATGCAAAAAACCGAAACCTCTTCTACATCATCAAAACAACGTTATCTTGCCATACGCAATGTCACACTGGTAGGCGTGGTGGGCAATATTTTATTGACGATTGTTAAACTAATATTTGGCATAATAGGGCACTCGCAAGCTTTGATTGCTGATGGTTTGCATTCGTTGTCGGATTTAATCAGTGATAGCGTCGTGTTAATCGCCGCTAAATATAGTACCTTGGATGCGGATGCTGACCACCCTTATGGACATGCCCGCTTTGAAACGCTGGCAACGGTGGCAGTTGCTGGCTTATTACTATTGGTGGCAGGGGGAATGTTGATAGATGCGGCCTGGCGTTTATTTGAACCCGCGCTTTTGTGGCAACCCACCGTGGTGAGCCTCGCTGTCGCTGGGCTATCCATTTTAGTCAAAGAAGCTTTATATCAATACACCCGTTCTGTTGCCAAGCATGTGCGTTCACAAATGCTACAAGCGAATGCTTGGCATCATCGCAGTGACGCTATTTCTTCAGTGATTGTATTGATTGGGGTAGCGGGGAGCATGGCGGGGTTTTCTTGGCTAGATGCGGTGGCCGCGATTGGCGTCAGTTTAATGATCGCCCATATTGGTTGGTCATTGGGTTGGGGCGCTATTAGTGATTTGGTGGATACCGGCCTCCGTTCTGAACAACTGACAGTCATTGAACAGATTATTGAATCTGTGGATGGTGTTCACACGTTGCATGAATTACGCACGCGCAAAATGGGGGCAAATGCCCTAGTGGATGTACATATTTTGGTCAATCCCCGTATCAGTTGTTCAGAAGGCCATCAAATTGGTGAAATGGTGCGAACACGTTTGATGGCGAAGAGAGAGGAAATCGCTGACGTATTGGTGCATATTGATCCAGAAAATGATGATCAGTCCAAGCCTAATTTGAAGTTACCATTACGCAATGAAATCATAGCTCGTTTGCAGCAACGTTGGCAAGATTTATTGGAAGACAGGCGTGCGATTGAGCAAATCACTTTGCATTATTTGGCGGGTAAAGTGACGGTGGATATTTATTTATCTTTGGCAATCGTGCCAAATATCAAAGAGGCACAGGCTTTATCTCAACGTTTTGCTAAATTAGCTGCCGATGATCCTGAGATTCACGCGATTAAAGTGTATTATCAATGCGAATGAAAGAATGGGGGATTGGTTATACACAGTTCAGGGCACTTCGTTTCCCTTGGTTCCCCAGAGTTGGTTATTTTATAACTTGACAATGTCATATTCTCATTCGTTTCAGGCGAACCTGGTACTAAAAAACGGCTATCATTCGTTTCAGGCGAACCTTCATTCGTTTCAGGCGAACCTGGTTCTTTAGTACCAACCAATCGTTGTGACTGACGCAGAAAATCTAAAACCACCATGCCTGATGGTAAGTCTGTGCTTATTTTTTTGCGGTTTAAAATAAATGTAATCATTAAGTTGTTGAAATTATTTTGAATTTTGGAAACCTTGCGTTTCCAAAACCTATTCATAAACTGAAGTAATACAACACTGCCACGGTTATAATACCAATATGAAAGTCTTTACACTCAAGTCACCTAAAGGTGACTAACCAAATCTGAAAATTATAACGGTGAGCAGTATATTTCACGCAAAATGTCCAAACCTGACCTGTTTTTATTCATCTGCATCTGTGTTTTTCAAACACAGCGCAATAGGTTCGGACAGAATCCCTAAAATTTTGTTAAGGTTATCGATGTAATACTCATTGAGATCGATAGAAACTTGTTGATGTGTTAATTTCAAAAATTTCCAATTGCTGCCAGTCGTGACTGCGCCATAAATAATATCAATGCCTCTTTTTTCTGCTGTATTGAATAACTGCGCGGCTACCATTTCTGCAATACATTGCGCTAAACCGGATTTCACATTGTCATTTTTAGCTTCTACTACGGTTATCACGGGCGCAATAATGGAAAGCTGTTCTGGTGAAAGACTGATCAAAAAATCACAAGTACCCTTTAAACCCTTTTCAGAGTCTACATTAAACGAGGTACCTGAAAATAAACTGATTTTATGTTGGAAATGTTTTCTCAGTTCAATGAGAATGGGGGCAACAATCATTTCGGAACGCGCTTTTTCGCTATCAATTGCCAGTGCTAAAGGAATATTTTCTTTAAGCGTCATCGCTAAAAAATCACTGCACTTGACTTCAGACACACTAGAAAACAAGTCAATGTCTTCATGAATGCTTAAATTAAATTGCTTTTTTAATTTATTTAAGCTGGTAAAATCACTGTAAGCCATTCGATTATTCCTCTAGGATTCAACGACAACAGCTCAAATTCATCACATGAATGATAGAGTTTGTCATAGAATGTAGTAGTCAGCCGGATGTTAAACGAAAAATTCAAAAAAACAGAATGCTTTAGACGGCAGATTGATGGCCTTACAGTGATTGCACTGAAATCAGCACAATCAGTGTTATAGGACCGTTTTTAATCAGCATTATCTGCGTTCTATTCTTACACAAAAAATATTAATTATATTTACTGTTAATGCGCTGTTAATGCGAATTAAGAGTTAAAATTCTTGTGTATAATACAACGATTTAAAAAAAATTACGCTGTCGTACCTGATTTGGCTATTTTAATAGCTTGATTTTCAATGAGTTTTTAAATCCTTAATTCGCATTGTTAATCTACTTATAATATAAGTTTCATCATCAACTTTTTGAAATGCTTTTGCTTCTGAGTTTGGGTAACATCGCATTTCCCACACCAGCCCCTAAACTTAGGTTATACAACACACCCGCGGTTATAACGCCGATATGAAAGAAATAAACACCACCAACACACATTACCCCAGGAATAATTGCTGTCACGAAACCCGTTCGCATAGCACATTTTGATGGATGTCGCAGTGCCGATTGATTTTTATTTATCATTGAAAACTCCGGAAAACTCAGAATATAAAAAATAAAATTGTATTATTCAATAATTTAAAATATAATTCCGTGAGCCACCATGAACAATTTCTTTTTGGGCTAAATCTTTAGTTTAGGGACAACACCTATAACACGCTTCCCTAGTTCAAGCACAGCATCAGCGAGTACGCCCATCAATCCAACTTTTGCCGCGCCATAAACGAGTTCTATATCTCGCTCGACAAGCTCATTCGCTAACTGTTTTGCACTTAACAGATAATCTGTTCGTACACCTTTATCTGAACCGATAAAGACACAGATTCTTTTCATTTTAGGTTTCCTAATATCAAATCAAATGTTCACTAAAATGTAATGTATCCTTATTTCAATTTTTTTATTCGCACATAGCAACCGAATATCAACGGGCTGCGCTCACGCCAATCAATAAATAATCCAACTCACTGAGCCTCTTGCAAAACTCTTGGGCATAAACGATAAATCAAGAACTTACAATGATATAATAGCATGTAAGTTATTGATTTATGGTTTAGCATCGGAGTTTTGCAAGTACTTCCACTGTGTATTTTATCGGAAATCACGACTTAATTCCTGATGTTACGCACTACGCTCGATCGAGAGTCAATCGGGGCAACTATAAAGGATTGTTCCTATATTTCGTTATATATTGGCAATCCTTCACAGTTGCTCCTTTCATTTAACGGTTAGCAATAATAGCTAATTGCGAATAGCAAATAACGGCCTTCGCATTTTTAACGAACATAAAAATCTCAAATTGCGAATACCGAACGACGATCTTCGCATTTCATTTAAAAACTCTTATGACGCACAATGCTCGATCGAGAGTCCAGAAGGGCAACCATAAAGGATTGCCCCTACATTGAATGATATATTGTAGGGGCAATCCCTTGTGGTTGCACCGAAGCGGTTGCCCTTTCACCAAACATCATCCAGGTCAGGAACTTTCCGCTTTATTGCACAAACTGTGACAAGTCGAAGCAATGTGCGTAACATCAGTTAATTCTACTTTGTAATATAACACAAGTCGTTAATTTATTTATATATATTGGGGCTGTTTTTTTTTAAATCAAGGAGTGCTCTTGAATAAAACCTAACTTATTTATTTATATAGAAGACTTCAATAACCTGTTTTTGAAATCAATGAGTTACACTGAATTTAGCCAAGTAGAACTCATCACACGAAAAACGCCGAGCATCATAACACACTTTAGAAAAATACGCACCTTCGGTGCTCTAGCCCCAAAGGGGCGACGTTAATATAGCCAGGGGCAACGCCCCTGGAACTCCATGGGCCTGTTTTTGACGTTAATTCTAGAACGACAATGCCATATTTCAAGCATCACGCTGTTTTTTCGTACCAGGTTCGCCTTGTACTCCTGGTAATATGACATTATCAAGCGAGTCAAGCGGAATGATAATCTTCGGCCGTTTTTCGTACAAGGTACGCCTTGTACTCCTGGTAATATTACATTGTCAAGCGAGTCAAGCGGAAAAATAGAAATGCGCCCTGATAACTGATAACTGACTGAATTCACCGATACAACCATACACGCATCAGCGAAATCAGTTTTTCGGTGTCCACCGGTTTAGAGATATAATCATTTGCCCCGGCTTCAAGGCACTTAGCCTTGTCACCTTTCATAGCTTTCGCGGTGAGCGCGATAATGGGCAGTTTCCGAGAGTGTGGTTGTTTTCTGATTGCCCGCATAGCTTCATAGCCATCCATTTCGGGCATCATAATATCCATTAACACAATCGCAATATCAGAATGCGCCTCCAATTCTTCTAAAGCTTCCTTGCCATTGTTGGCAACTACCACTTCCATGTTTTTGTCTTCTAAAACCGTAGTTAATGCAAAAGTATTGCGGATATCATCATCAGCGATCAACACCTTTTTGTTGGTGAGAATCGCTTCCTTATCATGCACCATTTTCAACATGTTCCTTTTGTCTTTGGGTAACTGGGCTGCTATCTGATGAAGAAATCGAGTCGCTTCTTCTAATAAACGTTCTGGCGATTTTACCGATTTAATCGGCAGATGATCCGCACATCGTAGCAATAATGCTTCTTCAGCAGATGTCAATTCGCGATCAGTATAGGTAATCACCGGTGTTTGGCAGAAACCCTCGATTTTTTGCATCTGCTCAAGCAACTTGATGCCAGAACGTTGTTCTATATCCATATCAAGAATAATACAATCAAACAATGCCGCTTTAAGGTGTTGTAAAGCGGCCGTCGTCGTCATCGCCTGCGTGATTTGGATATCCTCACTGTCGACTAATTCCCCAATTTTCTGTTGGTGCGGTTCAGCATCAACAACAACCAAGAGCTGTTTGAGAGTTTTGCTCAGAAATTGTTCTATTTTCTTGAAGGCTCCTCCAAGTTGCTCCATAGTCACGGGTTTGTGTAAATAACCAATCGCCCCCATCTTTTGAGCGTCCAAACTGTGGTTAGAAGCCGAGATAAAATGCACCGGAATATGCCGTGTGTCTGGGTTATCCTTTAGCTTTTCCATAACTGTCCAACCATCCAGTTGTGGCAAACCCACATCCAAAATAATGGCGTTGGGTAGGTACTCCTCAGCCAGTTGTAAGCCGCTGCGACCATCTTCGGCAACCAGACACTTAAACGCTTTTTCCCGTGCCAGTTCTGTCAGGATGCTGGAGAATTTGCGATCATCTTCAATAATTAAAATGGATTTATCAGTCGGTTGCAGACGGTTTCTATCATCAGCAACGGGGGAACCGCCTAAAGGCTCGATTCCTGAAGGCGAAGGAGCCGACGCTTTAGCAGGGACACCGCCTAACGGTGCGTCGATTTCTGTGGGTGACGGAATCGACGCTTGGGTGGGTTGTTGTTTAGGTAGATAGAGTGTAAAGGTGCAGCCCTTACCTTCCTCACTATGTAATCGAATATCCCCACCGAGGAATCGGGCTAACTGACGAGAAATGGATAAGCCTAGCCCGGTGCCGCCATAACGTCGGCTGGTGGAACCATCCACTTGCTGGAAAGCTTCAAAGATAACTTGTTGTTTATCTTTAGGAATACCAATACCAGTATCCGTAATGCTGATAGCAATCATTTGAGCGACATCAACGCCCATGAAGGAAACCTCTTCATGGGTTGGACGTTGCACCGTCAATTGGATTCCACCTTGACTGGTGAATTTAAAGGCATTAGATAACAGATTAGTCAATATTTGTTTGAGCCGCTGCCCATCAGTGTGGAGAACCGCTGGCAAACCTTCAGCCATGCTCATCTGAAAAGTCAGTCCCGCATCGTTTGCAATCGGGCGGAATTTCTGTTCAAGCATTTCTACCAAATCAGCCAGAGAAATGTCCTCAGTCTGAAGCTCTATTTTACCAGCCTCTACTTTAGACAAATCGAGAATTTCATTGATCAGTGTGAGCAAATCAGAACCTGCACTGTGAATGGTTTGGACGTACTCCACCTGTTTATCGCTTAAGTTGCCCTGTTTATTATCCGCTAATAGTTGGGCAAGAATCAGCAGACTATTTAACGGAGTGCGTAATTCATGCGACATATTTGCGAGAAATTCTGATTTGTACTTGCTTGCCAGTGCTAGTTCTTGAGCTTTGCGCTCAATTTCCTTCTGCGCTTTTTTCATCTCAGTTTGGGTTTGTTCCAGCGCCTGATTCTTATGTTGAATGTCCCCTTTTTGTCGCTCTAAGTCTTTGGTGCGCTCTTCCAATGCCTCATTGGTTTGCTTTAACTCTTCCTGTTGTGTTTGCAATTCTTCTGACTGGCTTTGCAGTTCTTCAGCCTGACTTTGTAGTTCTTCATTCCTCTGCTGAAGTTCGGCTTGTTTACTTTCTAATTCTTCCCGTTGACTTTGCAATGCGTCGTTAGTTTGTTGCAATTCTTCCTGTTGCGCTTGTAATTCTTCTGACTGGGCTTGTAATACTTCTGTCTGTCTCTGGCTTTGCGCTAGAAGTTCCTGCATTCGGGTGCGTGATTCGGCCGTACTCACTGCGATACCAATACTCGGCAGAACCTGTTCAAGAAAGTCCTGCTGCATGTTGGTCAACGTTGTAGCAGAACCAATCTCAATGACACCTTTCACCGCATTCTCATATAAACAGGGCATAATAAGAACATGGCGAGGTAGCGCGTTTGCCAAGCCAGAACGCATAATATGACGGCATTCTTCTGGTGTCTGAATGAGGGAAAGTGGTTGTCGTTCCAAAGCAGCCTGTCCAACTAATCCTTCACCTATGAGAAATTCCGTCGGACGATTGTCATTAGTGATATAAGCATAATTGGCAATCATTTGCAAAGAGGGTTTATGCGAGCTGGATTCTTTAAGTAAATAAAATAACCCCACTTGTGCCTCTGTATAAGTGGTTAGGAAAGAAACGATCTTTTTTGCCAGTACGACAATATCCTGTTCGCCGCTCATCAGATCATTTAACTGTGCATGCCCAGTTTTAAGCCAATCTTTCATGGCATTTTGGGCGGTTGTTTCAGCCAGCTTAGCCGCTGCGGTTTCGAGGGCATTCTTAATTTGGACAAAATCTCCCCGGTACTCTGCCATCGGGGTAATGCTTTGCTCACCTTCCGCTAATCCTTGAGAAACCTGGACAATGTCCTCAATCACCAACCGCAGGTTGGATAAGGCATTTTCTAGGGCTTCTTTGATTTGAACGTAGTCTCCTTGATAGTGAGCTTGAGACATGACGTGTAGATTGCCACCCGCTAAGCCCTGAGAAACATGGACAATATCTTTAATGACTTGCCGCTGGTTAGACAACGCCGTTTCTTGGGCATTTTTGATTTGGGCAAAGTCACCTTGATATTCTGACTGTGGCGTAACGCTGAGGTTGCCGGCCGCTAATCCTTGAGAAACGCGGACAATGTCTTCAATCACTAGACGTTGGTTGGATAAGGCAGTTTCCAACGCATCTTTGATTTGGACGAAATCGCCTTGGTATTCCGATTGTGGCGTGACACTGAGGTTACCCATCGCTAATCCTTGAGATACTTGGACAATATCCTCGATCACGAGACGTTGGTTGGACAGAGCCGTTTCCAAAGCTTGTTTGATTTGGATAAAGTCCCCTCGGTATTCCGATTGTGGTGTGACGCTGAGGTTGCCGGCGGCTAATCCTTGGGAAACTTGGACAATATCTTCAACTACTAGGCGCTGGTTGGACAAAGCCGTTTGTAAGGCTTCTTTAATTTGGACGAAGTCCCCTCGATATTCTGATTGCGGCGTGATGCTGAGTTTGCCCATTGCTAGGCCTTGAGATATTTGGACAATATCTTCAATCACGGTTTTGAAATAATGGGCTAAGTCATCAAACGCCCGCCCGATGTTACCCATTTCATCATGACGATTGGTTATTTTGCCTATTTCAGTTTGATCGAGGCCAGTCAAAGCCGTGTCGCCTGCTGTCAACAATTTGGCACCTTGGACGATAAGCGTCAGGGGTTGGCTGATTAAACCTGCTAGGAAAAAGGCAATCCAAAAGCCTAGAAACACTGCGACCAAACTGGCACCAATCACAGCCAGTCTCGCTGTTTGAGCGACGCTCTGTATATCGGCCCGCGCGATGTCTTCATGATGCTGCGCATCCCTATAAATATCTTCAAATAGCGGTTCTAGGCGGTGGGCTGCGGCACGATAAGTTTCTATATGGGCTGCAATCTGGGTGTCAATTTGAACTAATTGTTCAAACGTTGCTTGATACTGGTTAGCCAACTTGACCAGTTGTTCTTTTACGCCCGATTCCATGTTAGCGTCAGCCAAATGTTGCTTGAATTGGGCTATGGCTTGTTGTCGGTGCGGAATATGTTTATCGTCGGCCTGTAACAAATAAGCGTTTTCGTGGCGACGTATCGTTAGCATGTCAATCGCCAACTGATCGAGCTTATGCGCTTTGATGGCCTCTTCAATCGCATGGACACTCTCCCAGAATTGGCCTTCAAGCCCACTGTTTTTGAAGCCCCGTTTTTCCAGTAAATCCACCACCGCTTGGAAAGTAGTTTCATATGCCACCATGGCTTTGTCAATGGTTTGGGTTACCGCAATGTGTTCTTCTTCAGATTCCAGTTGCCTGAGTTCGGTCATATATTCGTGGATAGTGGCGACATGTGTTTGCACCGGGTTTACGTAGGTGGCGCGAGCTTTCTCAAAGCCAACGGGTTTGTAGTGCAGAAAATAATCTTTCTCACTGCGCTGTACCATCAGCATAGCACTGTAACTTTGCCAGCCGAGCCGAGCAACTCGGCCATCGACATCAAGGAGTTCGGTGACCGTGGCTTGTGTATAGTGCTGGCTGATAAACGCAATAACGCTGACGATGATGGTTAAACTGATCATCACCATAAAAGCCCAGATAAGTTTGTTTCGTATTTTGAGATGGTTAAACCAATTGGACATAAATTGACACCTTTATAATAGCTACAAGAATTTAATATGAAAGGATTTAAAACCATAACTACAAGGATTGCTTATAAAAAAGGATAAAACGGGTAGAATAAGTCAATTGTAGGGTGGGCAACGTCTTTTGGTTGCCCACCAAATCGAAGAGGTGGGCAATAAAAGGACATTGCCGGCCCCCTACATCTACTATAACTACAAGGATTGCTTATAAAAAAGGATAAAACGGGTAGAATAAATATTTAATAAGCACGATCTATTCCTAATGGCGCGCACGATAGGAATTAAGTTCCAGGGGCGTTGCCACGGGCGTAGATAATACGCACCTTCGGTGCTAGGTTTTAAAGCCCCTTTGGTCATAACCAAGTCATCCTTGTAGTCATGTAGTACAACGAATTTAGAAATAAACGAAATAGAAATGCACCCATCTCCTTGGAGCGATCCCCTTTCACCGATACAACCACACGCGCATTAGCGAAATCAATTTATCAGTATCCACCGGTTTAGAGAGATAATCATTCGCGCCCGCTTCAATACATTTGGCTTTATCGCTCTTCATGGCTTTCGCGGTGAGGGCGATAATGGGTAGTTGATAGTAGCGGGCTTGTTTTCGGATTTCTCGCATGGCTTCATAGCCGTCCATTTCTGGCATCATAATGTCCATTAAAACAATGGATGTATCAGAATGCTTGTCCAATTGCGCCAGTGCTTCTTTACCAGTTTCTGCGATAATCACTTCCATATCTTTACCTTCTAAAAAAGTCATTAACGCAAAGGTATTGCGAACATCGTCATCAACAATCAGTACCTTTTTATGCCTTAAAATGGTTTCTTTATCATGTACCATCTGCAACATTTGCCGTTTATCCTTGGGTAACTTGGCTTCCAGCTGATGGAGAAATAAAGTGGTTTCGTCTAACAAACGTGCCGGGGATTTCACCGCTTTGATAGTGAGATTAGCTTCACATGCTTGTAATATCTTTTCTTCTGGCGCTGTCAATTCGCGTTCTGCATAGATAATCACCGGAATTTGAGCCAGCTTATCTTCCTGTTGCAGTGGTTGAATGAATTG
>QNER01000121.1 GCA_003646175.1 Candidatus Parabeggiatoa sp. nov. 1 | reverse complement strand
TACCAAGTATAAATTCATTTTATGTTTGAGACAGAGAGCTAATGGAAACATTAGACCGTTTTAATAAAGGTATTGTTATTAATACAATAAATATTTATGGTAAAGAAGCAATGAAAATTGTGGGAATAAGCTTAGGAGAGGAGCTGTATTCGGGATTAGTCTCACGTACAGTTTTGAAGACGAGTCTCTTATGGCGACATAAGAGGCTTAGTTTAACCTTATCTTTTTCTTTGATGAACTTAAAGAATAGTTCTCTATCTATAAAAACACTGAGATTAAGATATCCAAGAACAAACTCCCCATTGAAATAATATAGGAAAAAAAAGTCGCCCGGCTGTGTACCTTCTACTTTTTCCGCAGAAAAAAAATAGAAAATATTTAATATCTTTATCAACACCTTTAAATGATAAAAGCAGTTTTGAATTAAATACATAAACAATAACCGTTGTCATTGTATCATTTGTTTTATCATATTGTATTTGGCTTTCCCAATAGCTTAGTGTTTCATCGTCAATGATGCCATTCATACATTTATATAAGAAATCATCCAACGTTTTTTCAAGGAATGCTTTATTATTGTTCATGGCTATCTCTCAAGAAACAATATCAACTGAGTGGGTTTGATGTCTAGTTATAAGGATTTTGCTTCCTGCCTAGAGATAAATCTCTAGGCTAAAAGCTAAAGTACCCTAAAGGGCACTGGCATCAGTAAAGTATTACCTTTTCCATCTGGTTGGGGTTCTAACAATGGGGGTGACTTTCACAGATTCAAGTTGCCGTAAAAATTTCTCCCAAGAATCCTTGTTGTTGTGTTTGACATACCGAAAAAAAGCGGCATAGCGCATGGTTTGCACTGTTGCATCATAAACAGTGGGGTTGAAAGCCCTTATTAGCTTTCGCTGCTCTTTCACCAGTTGTATAAGGTGAGTCTTTGGGACTGCTTCCAGGCTGTCATAGTATTGTTGTAGTTTTGCTCCACAACGCACAGCAGCTTCTAAATCCGTTTCTTGTTGACAATCTTCAGCTTCTTTCTTGAGTTTCTTAAATTGCTCAGGTTTTTCCCAAAAATAATGATATGGAAAACCAGTTAGCTGAAAACTGTTTTCATCGGCAGAAAATTGCACTTCAACTTTGGAATCAGTAATAATCAAAGCACCACCATCTACGCTTCGAGTGAAACGGATTAAGAACGCAACGTAAGATTGGAGTTCATCGATATCAGTAATAGTTTGAAGATAGTATCCTAGAAACCATTCTTGAAAAAGGTGAAGCGAACTTGATACAGCAGCTTGCCAAACATCATCATCGTTGTTAATTGATGGTTCATTTGTCCGTAGAATTGACGCAACTCTTCTACCCTCAGAAGAATTGAGAAAGCTTATTCTGGCGTTTTCCCAATCTTTTTCATTACTGATTATTGAAGGATAAATTGAAATTAACCGTGCCGGAAACTTGAAATTATACTCTTCAATAGAAGTTGAAAAGGCTTCTTGAGTCCTTTTCCAAAGTTTTTCATCGGTTTCCTCCAAAAGGCTTGGCATTAACAATTTGGCATCTGCCCCAAATCTTTTGTCATTATTTTTCAGATAACCGGAAAAAACTTGCGCTGCACGTTTCCAACGTTTCCAACGTTTATACCAACTTTGTCGGGAAAAAACATTTTTGGGCTCACCCACTCCCGTTATGATCTCACCACTTGAATTTTTTGGCAATTCTTGGAATGCCTTGACATCATTCAGTAAAATGTCCATTTGAAGCAATCTAAACCAAGTAAAGTATCTTCAAATGCAGGATGATAGAGCAAATCAGCATAACTTTGATTCTCTGGGCTATTAAGTGCCGATACAGCTGAAGTGAACTCACTATTCGCGTAACGTGCGATAGGAATCAGTTTCCAGTCAGGCAAAAAGGGATGATAGGTTTTATCACCTATCGCAATAGAAAGTCGTTGCCCGTCTGGTTGATCTGGCTCATAGTCCAGTTGGACGGGTTGCTCCTTTAAATCAAGAGCAGGAACAGCGATGCCTTCAAAGGCAATGCCACCAGTGGTACTTAAAAAGGGAGCAGATTGAGCAAAGCTTTTGGTTTTATCCCTGACTTGCCGAAGATAGTCGCTTTTTTCTTCATCCACATCAAAACGTTTATCTCCTATTGTCCAGTGATTGGGACGTGTTTTCTCAATCTTGCAGGTTGGTGTTGCCAAAGAAAAAGGCGGCATACCAACGGCTAATGTAAGTACAAGGTACAGCATCAAATGGCTGTTATTGTTAAATAACACGATAAACCTCTTTTTTATCACCTCCCTAATTCAGAAGGTGGCGGAATTGAGTTAGCAGGTGGCGGAGCAGAGTATTTTCCACCCCGCCGGTTAGCACCAGAATGTTGCTTATTCTGCTTTATCTAGGTTAGAATCCCGTTTTACAGGTTGTTCCTTTAAATCAGGAGCAGGAACAGCGACGGCTTCAAAGGCAATACCACCGGTTGTACTCAAAAATGGGGCCGATTGAGCAAGGTTTTTGCTTTTATCCCTGATTTGCCGAAGAGAATCGCTTTTTTCTTCACCCACCTCAAAACGTTCAGTCCCTATTGTCCAGTAATTGGGACCCGTTTTCTCAATCTTATCTAGAGCACAGGTTGGTGCTGCCAAAGACAGAGGTGGTATACCAACGGCTAAGATAAGTACAAAGTACCGCATCAAATGGCTGACATTTTTACGTAACACAATAAATAATCTCCTTCAGTTAGTTAAAAAAACACCATGAGTTAAGAGTGGCGGAATATTTTCTACCCCGCCGGTTAGTACAACAAAATATGATTAAGAAGTAAGATCAATGGACCTCAATAACTCCAATATCTCCGGGTCATTAAGAAGTTCATGAAACTGTTTGGGCGACAAAAAATTATTTCGCAGTGCGATAATGTTTTGGTATAAAAGCAATTCTGACAGTTCGCCATAAATTTTCTTCAACCGTTCAACATGCTGTGCTGCCATTTCATAGTCTGGTTTCAAAAAAAACTTGTTAATAAGTTTAGCATATTCGTCCACAAGATGTCGGGCAAGAAGTCGCCGCGCTTGTTTTTTGTTTATTTTTATATAGTTGGCTGCTTCAGCATACTTTTCTTGTTCTAAATCATTTAGGAATGTTTTGAAATCACGTTCAGAGCTAGGCGTTTCCAGTTCATAACGAATCTGTTTTCGACTGCCATCAGCCGCTTGTTGACGTATGTTATTGACATCAAAGCGTTTGAGTCTACTTTTTAAGTCAGATGGATGAATAGGTGAAGTATTCGGCTGCCCTTTGGCCACCCATATGTGGATAATCCCGTTATTGTCCACCCTTCCGGTTAGCTCAAAGCGATTGCCATCTTCATCAAGACCCGTTAACACAATAGGTTTACCATTAATCCCACTGCGATAGGCTATGATTTTCCAACTATTGCCGCTGCCATCCTGAGTGGGTTCAACAATCACTGTGTACTCGTCGATGTCTTTGAATAAGACACTTTCTTCGCGCCATTCTTGTTGAAGACCATAATGAGCCTCAGAGGTTAACACTAGGCTCAGTGTTAGCCAATCGTCATTCCCCGTCATTTTAACGGTGTAAGCTTTGTCGCCTAGTTTACCAACGATTTCCGTATTTGGTAAATGTTCTAGCATTTTTTCTAGGTTGAGTCCGATCTGTTCAGGATCAACAGACGCTTGGTTCTCGATGCCAGATTCAGAATCCTGAATACCGCCCACCAAAGACGTGGTTAACAAAGGTAATGCTTCAGTCTGTATTCCTTTGGCACCTTTTTCAAAAAAAGCTATCTTATTCCACTGGTTGAATTTCAACCGGCTGGTTTGGGTGTCTTCAGTGACCCATTGAGGGAACCAATGAGTCCTATTAACGGGAACATCGGCCAAAAATTGCAACAAGTCGCGTTGCTGCGTTTTCTCAAGCCAGCCAAGCAACTGGCTCCACTTCAAGATATCATTGAGTTGTTCATAAGACGGCTCATAACGGGCAATGTCCGAATAATATTTATTCCAGCCCATTGAAGCCACCGGTGTTTGAACCTGAATTAAGTAAGGCGCCAAAAATAAGTGCCATCCCACTTCTTGAACTTTATTGCGATTCGGATAAAACTGGAGCTTGACTTGTGGCATTTATTCATCCGACGTTAACTGATAACTCGCCAATTCTTCTGGTACCGAGGCTTGATAGTCGATGGCCCAAAGCTTAGCCAGCAAGTCGGTGTAAAACAAAATCATGCCAACTTCTGTGCCGTGCAAATTGCTCTTGTAATGGGCTACTTGAAACTGATATTTTTTGAGAGCAGTCTCAATAAGATTCACTCGTTGTTTGAGTAACTCATCACGATGGCTTTTTAAACGCTCGATTAAGCGCAATAATGGCTCAATATCATTATGTTTAACAAGGCTTGTTTTGACGCCATTAAAATCTAAGGCTGCTGACAATTGGTCTGTGATTTGAAAGGGCAATAATAATTGAGCCACTTGTGTTGGGAAAGCGTTGGCTTTTAATGGTTCATAATCATAAGCCAGTTCAAGCGAAAAGCCCACACCATTTGCTGACCAAATAGCGGCAATATCCTCGATACGGAGGCCTCGGTATTGACGACTTAATTGACGGCCGCCTAACACCAGATGGGTTTGGTATTTTTTAGCAAAGCTCAGAGATTCAATTTGGTTGATAAACTGCTTGAAATCTGCAAGCGTTTTAATTTTGGCTTCATAATAACCATAGTCTTTCGTAAACAAGTCGCGGGGGTTCAGGTGAGCCCGTCGTCTCAACTGAGCCACTTTGTTTTTGAGAGATAACTGATATTCAAATAGCCAAAACGTACTATTGGAATAGCCAAGATAATGGCGATGTTTATCAGCAATGGCCGCCAAATGGTCAATCCGTTCTTCTTCTGAGATATCGGCTGGAATAAGAGCAATGAAATGATCCTCATCAAGGACGTGAGAGCGAGTTTTGCCATAGTCATTGGAGGGTAAATCATCTATCAACTCTGTTTTTCCTAAAGATAACTCTGTCGCAAAGACGGCCATGAACAACAGCCAATCTAAGGCTTGTTTCTGTTGTTGCCGCTTTGTTAATCGAAGCCATTGGCTTTCATATACCTCCAAATCAATTTTTTTAAATTGATTGACAGGAAAAAAATTGACCAATTTTTTAGGTTCAGGTTTTTCAAACCATTGCACGAACGCCTTATGGTAAATGTTCACCACCTGTGGCTGAGCCGACTTAGCGAATGGAATTGAGAGAAAATTTCCCGCGACTTCAATGATAGCCAGTGGTTCAGCACCCCGTTCAATTGCATCAGTGACTTGAGTATAGGCCCTCTTTAGGTGTTGCTGATTTTCTTTGACCTGACGATCAAGCTCAGGTTGAGTGATTTGACCGAATGATAACAAACGCTCAACATGCGCTTGTTCATCAGCCGTCAGTTTACCCGTCTGGGTGGCAAGCCATTGCACCATCGTGTCATGGTAAATGTCCATGACTTGCGACCGACGAGTGTCCAATTTGACAAAAGGTATAAATAAAAAAGTCTCGGCAGCCTGAATGATAGCAATGGGATTATCACCCTGTTCAAAAGCCTTTATGACTTTCGTATAGGTGCTCTTTCGGTTCTGCCGACTCTTTTCTACCATCTGAACAAGATCATTCTTGGTTAGTTCACGAAATGACAACCAACTATCAACATGCGCTTGTTCATCAGCCTTCAGTTTACCCGTCTGGATGGTAAGCCATGATACCATTGTTTTCTGGTAATTTTCCATGACTTGTGGTTGACGAGTATCCAGTTTTATAAAAGGCATTGATAAAAAAGCCTCAGCCGCTTCAATTACCGCAATGGGATTTTCATCCTGTGCAAAAGCCTTTATGACTTTCGTATAGATGCTATTTAGGTTATGCCGATTCAGGCTGACCTGACGATAAAGCTCATGTTTGGTTATTTCACAAAATGACAATAAACTGTCAATATGTGCTTGTTTATCAGCTGTCCATTTAACGGCATTGATGGTAAGCCATGATACCATCGTTTTCTGGTAAATGTCCATGACTTTTGATCTACGAGTATCCCACGTCGCAAAGGGAATTAACAGAAAAGTTTGTGCTGTCTCAATGATAGCAATGGGATTATCACCTGGCTGAGCAAATGCTTCAGTGAGTTGAGTATAAGCTTGCTCTCGCTTTTGCAGATTGCTCGTATAGAGATGGCTGATCCCCGGTGCTAGCACCAACAAAAGCACAAACCCGTATACAAACCCGTATCTAAAAGCGTTATTGCCACGCAATTTCATTTTTGAATAGCCCTCTCGTTAGGCAGCTGCTTAACCCGTTTATTCATCTTTTGAATAGCCCTCTCGTTAGGCAGCTGCTTAACCCGTTTATTCATCTTGTTTTTAAACTCAAATTTGACAATGTCACATAACCCATATCACACACTTGGATTAGGTGACTTATCCTACGCGATTACTTAAATGTGACATCGTCGATTTAAGCGGCTTTCTTAATCAAAGAATAAATATCACAGAGTTTTTCCAGATGGAATTGAGTTACCTTTTTTATTATGTTAACAAAAACCCCATTGAAGCGTTTCAGTTCAGCTGTTACGTCTTGTTGCCTTTGTGTCTGAGAACCCTCTTTAGGTGATTGGGGCAATCCCTTTCCGAAGTCTTGCGATGAGAACTCCCTGATTATGTTTAATAGAGATTTATTAGAAACTAATGTTTTGAAATTGGGACGAATCCTTTTCAGATAGTTGTCCTGTTTTTCTACCATCTCATAGGGTTCAACATCCCCAACAAACGACGGCGATTGCAATGGCTTCATCACAATATAAGAGGTTTGATCCTCTTTTAACTTGGCAAGTATTTCTTTTTCATGGAAATTGCCAATAAATATAAAAGAATACTGGTTATTGTGACTCTTAATGAAATCAGAGACATGTGTAGCCATGACTTCACTTCTTTGTCTAGCCTTTGAGTAAAATTCAGGCAATTGGCTTTCCAAGAAGCGTTTGGTCTCTTCAACATCAAGTGTTTTGCCTTGTCTCTTTGCCATAAGGGCTTGGATAGCAACAGCCGTTCGTAATATGGCATTGTGATTGGGATCATATTTGTTCTCTAAATAGAGCTTGATGTCTTCTATGCCCTGAATTGGAATATCTAATTGATCGACTAGATTAACCAGTAATGGGGCATTAATCTGATGATGATTGAACATCCAATAGAAAGCATTTTTGTTATGCTCGAATTTTTCAGACAGTTTGTCTAACAGAGAATTCAAAGTGTCTGTTGAATCAAGGCCTTCCATCAAAAACACAGCATTGTGTTTATTCAGTTGATTTTGGGCTATGATTTTTTGTAAGCCCAAAAACAATGCGCGTTGTCCATCTAGCGCAAAATGCGGATCATGTACAACAATGGCTAATTTGTCTCCTTTACCAGTGAAAGTGTCAGTTTCGCCATTGAGTTCTTCAAAATAAGACAAATAATCAGGTGGAAAGGTTAATTGATCATCAAAAGTGCCCTTAAAAGACTGACAAATCAAAGACAAATTACCCCATTTTTCACTTGCTATTTGGTTGATGCAGGGGTAACTTTGATAAATGGCCTTAGAAACTGCCGGTAATCCTTCCTCATACGGAAGAAAATAGGACTGTTCGCCTACATTCACTGTTAACGTTTCCCCCTCTTTGATCAATTCAAATCCCACCGTTTTGTCAGAGCGAGTCTTGCTTATTTGTTCGGTTAGAATCTTTAAAGTTTTCCGTTCTTGCTCAGACAATTCAGCATTGACAGTCGGGATCAACAAAGACAATACCAACCCTATCCATGCATTTAATGGTTTCATAGTCAATATTCCCATCAGTAGTTAAAAACGACTCGCTTTCATAGAACCTCTGTTTTCTAATTTTTACACACCTCCAGCCCCTCTCATGAGGGGAGTTAATTGACCGAAAACTTCGTTCCGGAAAGTATAATGGCAAGAAATCCGATTTTTTCAAAAAATCGGATTTCTATATAACCATTGTCTTTGATAAAAAAAGGGGATAGGTGAGTTCACGGTTGACTCAACCTGCTAACTTAACGCATTTAGGATATCTTTATACTCTGGTTTATCTAATTCTGCTTTGTACTCCTCAAACTTATCTCTATCCGCCTCAGAATTATCATTTTCTGCATCCTCTGCACCCGCATAGCCTATCATGGCGAGCAAAAAGGTTCTATCGTTGCTATCCATGTCTGTTAGTTCTTCAGCCATAAGTTCGATAAACATATAATTGGATTCTGTAAAGTCATCCTCCCCTAGTGCTACAAAATCAAGCTCAATAGACCGAATAGTGAATTTTGGTTGATATCCTTTTTTTTCTAAAACCTGCTTGAGTTGACTCAATTTAGAAAAAATTGTCTCTTTATCTGTATCTCCTAAGTTGGTATCAACAGCCTTAATAAACTTAGTCACCAGTGTGTCGATAATAGTTGTACTTATTTTTGTCTTTATTTTAGCAGGTGAAGGCTGACAAGTTTCTAAAAGAACACGATAACGCTCAAGTTCCGTGATTTGCTGACAAAATTGACTGATTTGCTCATTATCAAGACACGCAGCCCCTTCGGAAAAACTGATAAAGTTTTCTTTATCCTCTTCAGAAAAATAGAGCAATTTATCATGGATTTTGTCATTAAACCATTGCTTAAGTTCCGCTTTGGCCTTTTGAAGAACAATGTTTAGTTCATAGTGAAAACTCGGATCAAGCTCAGACTCCAAAGAAATCTTGGGTGTCATTGAATCCACATTTTCCTGTGATTTAACTTTTAAGTCCGAAACGAGGTGGGGGACTTCCTCGAATTCTTGCTCACATAAGTAAGCCAATTGCGAAATCAAACGATATGTGCGTTCAATATCAACAGTGTTGTGATTCATGGTGTTGTAAGTCATAAAGGGTTCTCCTCATTGTTGTGTTAATTCAATATATCAATTTAACCAAAACTATTGATAATAAACCAAGATGACTTAAAGTAATAATATTAGTCGTTCTCATCATTTGGCTCGATATAGTATTCCTCCATATTGGCACGCATGTTTTGAAGTTCTTCAAGAGAAATATGGGTCTCGACAATAGCCATCAATATGTTACGAGCATATCTATATTGAGGAACGGTTAGGCCCAATTTTGTCGCATTTTCTGTGTCAGTATTCTTCTTCACATCAATATCTCCATTTATTATAGCCTCAAAGAGCATTAGAACACGTTTTCTCATCCTGTCGTTTGGAATACGGCTAATATCATCAATAATTTTTTGAACTAGCTCTTGATGAAGAATTTGTAGCTCAACTGAGCCACCGCCAACGTTTGACGGATCGACACCTTCCTCTTTGTTGAATGTATATGTTCCAGCTTTATAGCAATCCAGGGCTTGACCTGCTATATGCATGCAGATAACACTTTCCAGAGTCTTTTTTGCACCGTCACGCCTTGCAAAGCAAACAGAAGGCTTTGTCAAGCGTTTATTAATTGTCATTTTAATTAATCCTTCAGGAGACAAATCAAGATTATAACGTTTACATTCACTGTCGGCTTTTTGGTAGCTAACTTCATTTAACTCGTAATTACTCTCAATTTGTTTACAAATATTTTTACGGCAAGGCATGGGAAGGCAGTTGACAACGTTTTTAATTGCCATTTTTACTGCTTTGACAGCAAATCTTTTTTGCTCCTCAGGGGATTTATCCATAATATCGTTTTGACCTGCTAAAGCGTTTTCCCCTCTAGTGGGCGGTATATAATTTCCCTCACGCAAATTATCCATTGCCGTTTTTAACAGAGACACCTCCTCTAAAGTTTGCGCGCACAAAGGCTCGCCCTTATCCGTTATGTGGCAAGGCTGTCGATTAGTATCTGTTTTGCAAGGGGAATGTTCAATCAATTTATTATATGATTTGATTTGTGACCCCGCATACTCTTCAAGTTTTTTTAGCTCAGGTTTTTTCAAGAGCTTTAGAAGTTTTTTATAGTCCGCCATGATAATATCGTTACCTAAAAAAAATTATATTTTAATACAATTCATAAATAAAAAAGATATACCTTAATGGCACGCACGATAGACTAAATAACAGAATGTGTGTTCGTGGCTAAAGTTTTTTGTGCACAAAAAATTTTAGCCACGATTTGTGTTCGCGCCTAAAGTTTTTGCGCGCAAAATAATATATAACCTGTCAAAATGTTCTCACCAGTTATCAGGGCCTCGTCAAACTTGAAATTAACATATTGATTAATAATAGTTTTATGTAAAAATCATACGTGGTAATGGCCCTAAATTGATAACTTATTGTTTCATAAGATAATTTTATAAATAAATAGAGCATAGATTGGATAAGCAAAAAGTGTTCTAACATTAAATACTGGTAGTCCCCTTTAGGGGGCTTAAGCGATTAGCCCAGAGATTTATCTCTAGGCTAAACGGATTTCCACGGATTGACTACGACTTTTCAGTGCCCCCTAACATGCCTACACCACGATAGGATGTAGGCCGATAGGCTCAACGAAGGTGCATAGGGTGTATCGTTTTATCACTGAACCCACTCGTTTAGAAATCCCAGCTAAAGCCATGCTAGCGAAAATAATTGATAAGTTATTAATTTATCAGTAATAATTAGTTTTTAACCCTGTTGGTTGAGTGGCAAATTTTCTGCCCTTATACCTTCTATACGAAACTATCGCGTTTTTTTGACAAAATAATTTTCAGTGCTAGAGAAAATAATTTATAAGTTATTGGTTTGTAGGTAATAATTAACTTTTTAATTTCCATATTGTTTAACCCCCCTATTGTTGATTGAGTGGCAACATTTCACTAAAAACGATCATTAATAGTATTAGTTTTTGGCACTCAAACGGATACTATCCCATCGAGCGGGATAGCATCCGTCATGAATTGATGATCGTGCCAAGTATCACTTTGTGGGCGCAGACACGTTATTACTCAATCTTTAGAACCGCCAATCAAAATTAAACCCAAAACTTGGTTGAACCGGCGATGTATATGTCCTGAATGGGGACGATGTGGTTTGGGATGAAAACTTCCCACCAACACCAAGGTTAACCGAGTCAGTCGGCTTATAGTTTAAACCTAGGCCAGAAGAAGTCGTTCCACTGCTATAGGGCCCGTTCCAGCGATAAGTTTCGGTAACCTTCCCGGTTAGGCTAAGGGAGTCAGTAATATTGACTTGTGCCTGTCCACCAACACCTGCTCCCCAGGATAGAGAGTCACATTGCTCCCTAACTTAACCCCATCCACCGGACTACCACTGACACCAACACCAATTCCACCGTCGGAGGTATGGCTAACATTGACATCAGCCGCATGAACAGCCGGTACTAACGCGGTTATTCCAATGAGGGTAGATAGACGTAACATAATCGTTCTCCATAATTAATCAAGTGACGTTTGTTTCAAGAAGAGAAAAATATTAAATATTATACTGATTTAATATTAACTAATTGATTTTATTAAATATATTTAATGCTACTTTCAGTTAAATCAATGGGTTACATTAAGTTGGTACAAACTCTATTTTTCGCTTGCTTATACCCCTAATACGAAAAAACTCTCCATCCTTGACAAAAATTATTCTCATCGGTGTCGCATATCAACTCTAACGCCTTAATTTATAAGGAATACTTTTTTTATAAACCCGTCAATTGGGTGAGTGTGAATTTAAAGCGGAAATTCCATACAAATAGGTAAAGGGGAAAGGTAAAAAAGGCTAAAAAAATTCTGGGCATTTTTATTCACAATTTTCAATTAACCATTTAACAATTAAAATTCATAAATACAATTCATAATTAACCATTCAAAATTTACAAAGCCGTCTAAAAATTTCTGCTTTCCAGCATTAAATTATTTTCAGCAGTCAGGCTATCGTGGAATAGCATATTGATTTATAAGGATAAGAGCGTTTTTTTTATTCCGATATTGTTATTTTAGTGGCTATCTTTCGTATTAGGAGTAAGAGAGAAAATTCTCTTAATCACTAAATGCTCTTAATCACTATTTATTTAAGGAGGACGATATGTTTCGTTCAAAGATTGCCCTTGGAATAGTTAAACTAAGCCTGTAAAGTTTCCAGTACAGACTCGTCTTCAAAACGGTACATGAGACTAATCCCGAATACCGCTCCTCTCTATATAATGTCCTTTTACCGACCTCGCCTTTATTGCAAGTG
>QNER01000120.1 GCA_003646175.1 Candidatus Parabeggiatoa sp. nov. 1 | reverse complement strand
AATGCCCATAAAACGTTGCAGCGACTCATCAAGGCGAAACCGCCCATACTGACACTTCAAGAACAAACCTTACTTGAACAAGCCAGCGAATGGGAAACTGCCGAAACGCCACCTTTTTTAGCCTACTTGAAAACATTACAGGACAATCAGCTGGATCGTTTGAGTTTGAAGAAAATGCCCGCTGCTTATCCAAATATCAGCATTGAAGTTGAGTGTTTGCTGGCTGACATGATAGATGCGCTGCATCACAACGTTCGTCACTCTGCGGTTGGCAAAGAGGCGGTGCTACATGACTATTTAGAAGCACTGGAAAATAATATCGCCGGTACACGCGCTACGGTAAAGCATTACACCGCTACCCTTGCAGCCACTTGTCAACAGGCAGTCAACTATGAAATGAGTACCCTTAAAGAAGAACGCATTTTTGATACCGTGATTATTGATGAAGCGGCGCGTGCCAATCCGCTGGATTTATTTATCCCTATGTCACTGGCAGCAAAACGCATTATCTTAGTCGGTGATCATCGCCAGCTGCCACATATTCTTGAGCCTGAGATTGAGAAACAATTTGACAACGCTGACAAACAACCCGCTACGCATGTCTTAAAAAACAGCTTGTTTGAGCGTTTGTTTAATGACATGCGGGCAAGAGAAGCGCAAGATGGGATTAAACGCACCATTACCTTAGATGCCCAATATCGTATGCACCCGGTTTTAGGGCAATTTGTCAGCGATACTTTTTATAAACTGTATAATGAGTCATTTGAATCACCGCTACCAGCGGACAACTTTTTGCATCATCTGGATGGCTATCAAAACGCGGTGGCTGCGTGGGTTGATATTCCTTTAAGCCGCGGTAAAGAAAGCCAGGGCATGAGTAAATCACGCCGCGTTGAAGCGCGTTGGATTGCTAAAGAAACGCAACGATTAATGACACAACAACCCGAATTAAGCGTTGGTGTGATTACGTTTTATACCGCACAAAAACAAGCCATCTTGACAGAAATGGCAAAACTGGATTCACCGCTAATTGAACCCACCGAGTTTGGCGATTATGAAATCGCTAACGCATGGCGAAAAACCAGCACCTTGACAGAACGATTGCGTGTTGGGACAGTGGATGCTTTCCAAGGCAAAGAATTTGATGTCGTCATTTTGTCAATGACGCGCAGCAATGATTTTCCTGCCAATAATAACAAGGCCTTAAGAAAAAAATATGGGCATTTAATGCTGGAAAATCGGCTGTGCGTTGCGATGAGCCGGCAAAAGCGATTACTCATTGTGGTGGGGGATTTGGGTATGTTACAGGGAGAAGCCGCTGCTAAAGCGATTCCCGGTTTATTAGCGTTTCGACAATTATGTGAGCCGGAGTCCAAACTTTAGTTTGGACACGATAACGGAAAAAATTTATGTCTAAGCACTTATTTGATAAAGAATCGCCAGTATTAAATTTTGGCCCCAAAGCGCCTATTAAACCAAACCAAAAAGCCTATTTATTATGGCCTGCTTATGCTTATCGAGTGGTTGCGCCTGAAGTGAAGCTACGCCAACTTAATGTATTACAAAAAGCCGTATTGGGAATGTGTCATGCCGGCGTGACGGTTTACCAAGAAATCAGTGACTACTTAGATATCCATGCTGATCTCGTCGCATTTATTGCCCAAGAATTACAAGGCCAGGGATTGCTTGATACTAACAACTGGCTAACGCAACCGGGAATGACAGTGTTAAAGGAAGAAACCATAGAATCCTACAACATGACGGTGGGTTATATATTTCAAGATCCTTGGACGGGCAAATGTTGGCCGCGATTTTCTCAACAGTTAAAATATGCCGAGTTAGAATTTAACACAGAAGGCGCATTTCCGATGCTCAAAATGGGAGGCACGGTGGCAAAACCATGGTTAGAATATGCCCAGATGGTATTCCCCAATCAAAAAGCGGTGGTTGCAATGCCCACTCATAAAGATATTCTTAATGTCACTGGTTTTCACCACCGCGATAGGCAGAAAAGAGACGCTTTTTATGAATTGGAAACAGCTGATGACGATGCGTTTGAGCAACAAGCAACTTATCTTAACCGGGTTTCATTGATTGAAGATGAAATCCAAGCGGTTTTTCTGACCACCTATTTATATATAGATGAGAGTGAGATAAATTATGGGTGGTATGTGTGCGATCCGTTTGGTGCCGGGGAAAGTCCTCTATTGCGTCAATCAATAGAAAAACGTATTATAGAATCACAACCATTGCGTCGTTTTGTCAATCATTTTACCGGCGAAAACTACGACAAACAAGTTGAGCATAATCAGGAATTGAGACAGTATTTGAGAGAAGAAGCCCAAGGAAACGTAGAGCAGCGATTAACCTCAGATGTGCATAAATACCCGTTCTGTGACGCTTTGATTGATATGGAAATGGCATTTTTGCAAACCGACTGGCAAACCGATTCAGCGAAAAAATACTGCGCGACTGATTTATACCATCAGGCAATGAATGCAGCCAGACATGCTTTGAAAGCGTTGTTTCAGAAACTCATTTCGGAAAACCAAGATAAGCAGCTTTGGCAGAAAATCCAAAGTAGTGCCGGTGAGAATGGCTCAAACCTTGGCTATAAACCGCAATATTTATATCAAGATGCAACTAAAGTAATTGGTTTTCAGTCACCCATACCTATGCGCTTTATTAATGTAACACTGGGAAAAATTAAGTCAGCCATTGAATATCACGATACCCACAATCTGGCACCAATGGTTATCGCGACTATTCTTGCAGCTCAATATGACTCAGCGCATCCATTACGCAGTGCCGCCCAACAAGCTCCAACTTTATTAGTTGATATTGAAACGGTGATTTCAGCCGGGAGCGACGCAAATCATGCTGGTAATGGTAATAAACGGTTTTTATTGGCTGATTTGAAAACCAATATTGATATGGTGTATCATATTATTTTAATGCTTAACTACAAGGATTGTATATAAAAAGGGATTTGCTTAGTTGAGTACCACGAATTGATGAGTACCACGAATTCGGCAAAATCTAAGCATCTGCGTTGATTTCACCATTCACCCATTCGTTTTTTTCGCAAATTCGTTGTTTGTACTTATTTATAAACTGATAGGTGCTAAGGGGCGCAGCTTAGAAAGGTAGCTTATTTTTTATATCAAACCTCCTTTCATAAACAAATCCTTTATTATAACCAATCCTTGTAGTTATTGATAAACCCTTTATTATATACAATCCTTGTAGTTCAATTTGCAGTAATTTATTAACCGGATAATAAATAGTGGCTAATAGAAAAAACACGAGAAAAATACCCGCTTCACCTTCAAAAACGCAAAAACCAACAACGACAACAACGACGTTGGCAGATACGTTGCAAACTCTGATAATCCAACTGAATGAACTTCATGAAGAAGCTCAAAAAAGCCTGACGACGACTGATGCTGACAAAGAATGGTTGACTTCTATAGAATTACCTGACAAACCGGATTTCTTCACACTTTGTAAAGATGCTTATGAAACCGCTGCAATTTTTCGCTATCAGATAGAATATGCCAAACTGGTTGAACAAGAAGCCCGATCGTATTCTGATGGTTTAAAATCTGAAAAAGCCATACTCGATCAAGAACAGCAACACATTATTGACAATCGGACAGTATTTGATGAACAAAGAAGGACCTTGCAAACAGAATTTGCTGACTTTAAGCAGTATGTTGCCGAGCAAAAAACGGTACTTGCTGAGCAAGAAAAGATATTCCAGGACAAATGGGCAAAATTGAATCAACGTGAACAAGACTTGCTGGAAAAAGAACAAATCCTCAAAAAACAAGAGCTTGATGCAGAAGCGGGTTTTCTGAAATTACACAACATGTCTATTAAAGAGCTAGATGCACAAGCGGCAAATTTCCGTGAAGAAATGGCTCAACATCGAGCCAAAATTGTTCAAGAACGTAGCGACTGGCTTGAACAACAGCATCAAGAACAACAGACGTTAAACGTAAAACTGAAGGAAATTTGGACGGAGCATGAAGAACAGTCCAAAAAAGCGCAAATCAAGGCACAAGCTCACTTAGCGGCTGAAAAAGAAAACATAGCGCAAGAACAACAGCATCTTGAATCCGAACAGCAATCGCTGCGGAAAAATATCAAGGCTATCGTTGTTGACAAAGAACTGTTTGAAGAAGACAAACAGGATTTTGATCAGCGCGTTGCCCAAAAAGCGGCCAGAGAAATCGAAAATCTGATTTTCCAAATGAGCGATTTAAAGGCGCGTTTGGAAGAAGCGCGTTCTGAACGAGACGATTTAGCGGCGATTCTGCGTGAACGTGAAACGGCAGATTTGCGTTTTGGGCATAAAACCCCTGAAGAAGTGTTGCACGAATTACAGGCGTTACGCAAACAACGGGATAGCCTGAACAAACAACTGGCTGCACGTCCAAGTCACCAAACGCTGGAAAAATTGCGTCAGTTAGAAACTGACAAAGAAGCGTATGAACTGCAAAAAGACGCGGAATTGGCTGAAATAGCGTCGCTGAAAAGCCAGTTAAGACGCTCCAGTATTGGCGTTATTGAGCTTGAAACCCTTAAAGATCAGAAAACGGCGTTAGAAAGTAGTCGAGAGTTAACGAAAGCGGCATTAGATGAACTCCAAAAGAACGTCACCGAAATCCTTGATCGAGACAAGGCGCAAAGCCCATTTCCGCAATGCAGTCAAATGGACAACGATGAAAGTTTGCAATACACACCTGCGCTTGTCGATGAAATTCCGGATCTCGTCCAATTTACCCAAGCACTGCAACAGCGTATTGCTTATGATCCTGAAACGACAAAAGAATTGTATTATGAGCTAAGCGATATTCAGTGCCTGTTAGGTGGTTTGGCGATGAGCCACTTGCACTTGCTACAAGGCATTAGCGGCATAGGCAAAACCAGTTTGCCATTAGCCTTTGCGCGTGCGATTGGAGCGGGCAGTACCTTGGTGGAAGTCCAAGCCGGCTGGCGAGATAGACAAGATTTAATGGGTTACTACAACACCTTTGAAAAGCGTTTTGATGAAACCGAATTTTTACAGGCATTATATCGTGCCCAGTGTCCACAATATGCTGACAGATTTTATATTATTGTCTTGGATGAAATGAATTTATCGCATCCAGAACAATACTTTGCTGACTTGCTGTCAGCGTTAGAACAAGATGAAAAACGGCGTGAACTGAAGTTAATGTCTGCTTCGACGAATGCCGCCCCCAAGTTATTGAAGGAGGGGCGTATTTTAAAAATACCGGCGAATGTTTGGTTTATCGGCACCGCCAACCATGACGAAACCACGAAAGATTTTGCTGATAAAACTTATGATCGCGCCCACGTTATGGAATTGCCCCACCAATACCAAACGTTTGATTATGAAAAACGCACAGAACCATCACCGGTGATTTCAGTCGCTGCGTTAACAAACGCGTTTGCGAAAGCGCAAAAACAATATGCTAAAGAAGCCGAGCAGGTTTCTACGTTTTTTCAACAGAAACCACTTAAAAGCTTACTCAATCATTTTAATATTGGTTGGGGCAATCGCTTGCAACGTCAAATAACCTCTTATGTACCGGTGGTTATCGCGGCGGGCGGCTCAATCGGTGCGGCAACGGATCACCTATTAACTACCAAATTGTTGCGTAAGTTAAAGGGGCGATATAGCAATGAGGAGAGATACCTTAAATCACTTCAAGAATACCTTGAAAGTGTTTGGGACAATCTGGACTCAAACAACCTACCCATAAAATCGCTGGAAATTCTTGAAGCAGAATTGCAGCGTTTTGGTGTTGACGAACAATAATGTCAGTACAACGGATTGACGGATTTGACGGATGATTGCTCAGGAGTACAAGGCGAACCTGGTACGAAACCGGGCGGATTTATCAGGAGTACAAGGCGAACCTTGTACGAAAAAATCGCGTTTTGGCGCGCAAAAACTTTTTATATCAAACCTGACGGATTTCAGTACAGCGCATTGACGGATTTGACCGATGATTGCTCAGGAGTACAAGGCGAACCTGGTACGAAACCGGGCGTGATTTATCAGGAGTACAAGGCGAACCTTGTACGAAAAAACCGCGTGAGTTATCAGGAGTACAAGGCGAACCTTGTACGAAAAAACCGCGTGAGTTATCAGGAGTACAAGGCGAACCTTGTACGAAAAAACCGCGTTATCAGGAGTACAAGGCGAACCTTGTACGAAAAAACCGCGTGATTTTTGGCGTGCAAAAACGTTTTATCTCAAACATTGTCAAGTTATACAGGACTACCGCGATTGTTATAAACTGAAAGGTGTTCAGAAAACGGTGCCTTACCACCTATCAGTTTGGTTTAACCTAGTACCACGAATTACGTGGATAAACGAATAAACCCAATAATATCAATTACTTATTAGCTTATCCCCGTAATTCGTTGTACTCACTTTTCAATGACTTAAAGAAAACTGATAGATGTTCAGAAAACCGCACGCTTTTATTTGCATTATTTATGCTGATACTTTACTATTCTCAACCTACAAAACAACAGAGGCTAAAAACCATGAACAGTTCGATACTCAAACTGAGCCTGTCAATACTCGTTATTTTATTGGGTTCTTTCCAAGGCACACAAGTCAAAGCTGCCTGGGATTCTCCGACTACCAGCAGAGAAAAACGTGTTGCCCTAGTAATTGGCAACGCCGATTATCGACTTTTGCCGCTGAAGAATCCCATAAACGATGCTAGGGATATGGCTAACGTCTTGCGCGGTTTAGGTTTTCAAGTGATACGCGAAGAAAATGCCAGTCGGCAAGCAATGGATGAAGCCATCGAAGCGTTTGGGCAACAACTGGGAAAAGGAACGGTAGGACTGTTCTACTTCTCTGGACATGGTATCCAGTATGAAGGCAAGAATTACCTTATTCCTATTGGCATGTCGAGATTTTCTGCAACTAATGTCAAATACGGCTCAGTCACAGTCAGCGATGTGTTGAAAACCATGAAAGCGGTGAATAATACCATGAATTATATTATTCTTGATGCTTGCAGCGAAAATCCTTTCAGTCAGGGCAGACAGAAAGAATTCGCACGCATGGATGATACGCCTGATGTACCTAATGGTACACTGATTGCTTATGCAGCTTCACCGGGTAAGTATGCAATTGCAGGTAATGAACGCAATAGTCTTTATACCAAACACCTTTTGAAATTCCTTCAAAAACCAGGGTTGACTGTTGAACAAATGTTTGAACAGGTACGCGACGCTGTCGTGAATGAAACCGAGGGTAAACAAAGGCCTTTGGAATTTGGTTCGCCGCTATATGACTTTTATTTGGCTTATCAAACAACCGGAAAATTCGTGGAAGAACAAACTTCGATAGCGATAGCTGATAAAAATACGGGATGCAAGATGTGGGGTAAACCCAACGACAAAATTACTTGGTCAGGCCAATGTGTGAATGGTTTTGCAGAAGGTAAGGGAATTCTAAAAAGGTATCGAAATGGTAGCTTATTTCATTCTTATGACGGATACGTTAGGAACGGGAAGCTACAAGGACAGGGGCTCCTTATATGGGTGGGGCCTCCATTTAATCGAGGCCAATTTGAAGGAATTTTTTGGGAAGATCAATTATATAACGGTTTTTATATAGCAACGAATAGTAACCGCTTCAAATTTCGAGATGGTAAACTAATTAAACCAAAGTATTGATGAGATATTTGCTATAGACGTTCAGAAAGATATTTAGGGCAAAACCGTAAAGCGTTTCCAAAACCTTGAAGGTTTCTAGCTGCAATCCTCATAACACTCCAGAGAAAGGGTTGGTGCAAATGATTGCCCCTACAATATTTATTATTTTTGTAGGGGGCAATTCTTTATGATTGCTCCTGTTAGGAAGCTAAAACTTGCACTATGGTGAAAAAGCCAGTTGGGGGCAATTTGGTGGGCATAAGTTGTTGCCCACCTAACAATAACTATTTATCCTTTCTACTAAACACCACTTTGTGAATCTTTCCCGTCTCAGGATCATGAAAAACAGTCGCATTATATTTCCCAGCCTGTCCATACAACAATTTTTCTTTGAGCCATTCAGAAATCTCCAAAAGTCCCTCGAAGAGTTGTGCCCAAGCCAATGACTTTGTTTTGGGATTAAGTTCTATATCCACCACACTTAACCAATTGCCTAAACGCTCTGGCATGTTGTTGACCGTAATCCCGCCTGTCACTGCCACCGTAATGGGATCAGTGCTAGCAGACATAGAGGCCGAAAGGTCTGTATCAAATGCCTTGATATCCATAAAAGTCATTTGAGTTTTGGGGGATGTCGTGGCACAACTGCCAACAAGCAACGCTGCTAAAAAAGAGATGAGTATCTGTTTCATGTTAAACTCCTTTACCATTTGAACTGGCACATTATATTTGATTTGACTGTGCCAGACAAATGATAAATAAAATGACAAGACGCGATTAAAATACGATTTAATGCCTAATGTATGGATATTTTTCAAGATCAAGTATATTGGTATTGAAATTGAGTATATCAGTCAAGTGATTGATTTATTAAGATTAGCTATGTAGGGTAGTGATACTTCATTCAAAGGACAATTGATGAAAACAACAGAATACTTTAAATATAGTGTTATGGTACCTTAGTACAACGGATACGCGAAATAAACGGATAGGGCCGCTCCTAGTACAGGATCGCTACAGTTTCCAGACCACTTTCAAACAGGGGCAACCATAAAGGATTGCCCCTACAAGAACAATCAATATGAACAATCAATATTGTAGGGGCAATCCCTTGTGGTTGCCCTTTCGCTAGGTGGTCTGAAGATTTCCGCTATCCTGCACTAGATTTATTAATTAAGTACTGAACCACAAATAAACCGGTATTTTAATTTCGTTAAACCCTTTGATAAAGGGGTTTGTGTGGATTTAAAAAACCTGAACTTTATCCGTTTATTTCGCGTATCCGTTGTACTTGTTCTCAACAATCCCATTCGTACAGAAACGCAGGCCAACGGGCACATTCGCCATTGGGGATTTATTGAAGATTTTCGATACTATCCAGACACAGATATGCTTTACCTTGAACTGCTCCGTAAAGTGAGTACTGAGTATAAAGAAGTTGCGCCTAATATTGTGCAACGCTAAGTTTTTGCTTATAAATTAGTTTTTCGTACAAGGTTCGCCTTGTACTCCTGAATATTGCCGTTTTTTGTACAAGGTTCGCCTTGTACTCCTGAGCACACGGGCTTCTCGCACAAGGTTCGCCTTGTACTCCTGAGCACACGGGCTTCTCGCACAAGGTTCGCCTTGTACTCCTGAAGATTGCCGTTTTTTGTACAAGGTTCGCCTGAAACGAATGAGAATCTGCTGCCGTTTTTTGTACAAGGTTCGCCTTGTACTCCTGAATATTGCCGTTTTTCGTACAAGGTTCGCCTTGTACTCCTGAATATTGCCGTTTTTTGTACCAGGTTCGCCTTGTACTCCTGATATAATTCTATTTGAAAACCGTGACGAGAAAAAATTAAACATGAACAAAATTTATCACAACCGTTTGTCAGGTGCAGAAACTGAAACCCCCAACGACTTACCCATTTTCGGCATTTGGCAACTACATACTAACAATGTATCTTTAAACACTGTCGCCGTGGTTGAAAAGGATTTTTTAGTGCCTGATCACAATGGGCAATGGTTATTAGTCGATCACGATACCGCACAGCGTCAGCAAGGCAGTTTTGCCAAACATCAACTGCTTTCCAAGCAAAATGATATCCTTGCTAACAGTATTAAAACATTTCAGCCGCTGCTTGCCGACAAAACCAATTGGGATGAATGGCTAACCGTATCACCGTTAATGCCCAATGTGGACAACGAAATAGCACCGCAACCATTGGATAAACAAATTATTAAGTATTTAAATTACTTAGAAGAAGTTTGTCAAACACCACGCACACATTTAGAAATGGATACAGAACGTGTGCCGGTTTCAAGAGCGCGTAGACTCTCCCCAAAATCTGCCAATTATCTTGCCGCCCACACTGAAGATTGGGAATATCGCACCATTAGCAGTGTTTATCCCAAACGCATTTTATCGCAGGTGAATAGTGAAAACTGGAATATTTATGAAAATCGCGTGGCAGCCAGATTGATTGATAAATTAAACCAGCGACTACATCACAGAATCAGCGAAATACGCCGCTGTCAAAATACCTTTGATGAAATCAATCAGTATTTCCAAAAGCAAGTAGAATGCTCGTACCTATTACGGGAACGCATTTCTACCTTATGGGGCAATGCTGAACAAGTCAATGAAAGTAATCGCTTAGCCAAAAAAACGTTAAAGACATTAGAAGCACTTTATCATCGTATCATGGCGTTGAAGGATAGCGATTTATATCGTGAAATACCGCATCGCGCTCAGGTAGCTGATAGATTAAAGATGACTAATATCTTCACCAATGATGATAATTATCGTCATGTTGCATTACTTTGGCGCGAATGTGTCAAAACGGAAGCCAATCAATCTCTATCAGCAAAGCAAAGTTATCAAAACTATCAACAACTTTGCCAAAGCTTTGATAATTTTTGTGGTTTGTTGATGACGCACGCTTTAAAGCAACTTAAATTTGTGCCAAATGCGCCATACTCGCTACAAAAAGGTTGTCAACTTCAACTGGTTCAACCTCAAGAAGGCACCATCATGCTGACATGGGCACAAGACGGTACATTCACTTTAACCCAACAAAATAAAATAATTCTACATATTGTGCCAATCCCGGCTATGTTAGCCACCGCCCCCCCACAACAATATCTTGACAACTTATTAGCAGCCGCCGCTAATGGTACCGTGCCAACTTTAATATTGTATCCGGCACCGTCAACAGATAATCAGCGTTTAGATAAACGTTTATGCACAATAGGCAATGAAGGTTTCACCAAATTGGGGATGTTACCCGTGTCACCTTTTGACATCCACAGCACCGAAAGCGTCGCACGAGCGATGCGCTGGGTGCTAACAAGTAAACGCTTTTTGAATTATCCCCCCAAAATCAACTTGACGACGTTAGACACTCTCGACTGGCAGCCCAATGCGTCATGGCTAAAAATATTACCAACACAATTGCAAGTATTGCGTTTACCCGATGCCGATGAAGCCGCACAGTTTAACCTTGAAAACACAATCAACGAGTTAACCCAATCTTATAATGAAAAACAACAACAGCGACAACAAATAAGCCATCAGGACAATCATCGCCTACGTGCGCGATTAAATCAGGAACTCACTGAATTAGCAGAAAAAATTGAAAAACGGACTCGCTTGAAATCGGAGATGGCAGAATTGGAACGATTATTAAAGTGTCCCCTTTGTGGTGAACAAATTGACGCTTATCATGGTTTTCAAACCAGAACCGAAAATCTGTTAAATACATTTTGGTGTGAATGTCCAAATTGTAAAGCACAATGGGGTACACAACGCTGCACTTTATGTCATCAAGTTTATCCCATTTTATTACCCAACCTAGAAAACCTAAATAAACCTTCAGAAACAATAGGATGGGTGGATAAACACTTAGGCTGCGATGTTTTAACGATTCCCAATTTCCCTTTTGAAGGAAAATTCTTATGTCCTGAATGCGGGCATTTAACGTGAAACCCATTTTACGGATGAAACCCATTTTACGGATGCTATCCCTTCTTAGGGATAGTATCCGTTTTAACAGAATTAAAACAATGGGTTTGTTTAAAATGGCATCTTCGTTCATAATCCACCATTCACCATTCGCGCCTAAAATTTTTGCGCGCAAAAACTTCTATAGCGAACACCATTCATAATTTATGACACATCGTGTCTGAATCAGAATTAACAGACAGAGAATTTTCAAAATAAAATCTTTATGCAATTCTGTTAATATAATTATGCTGCTAAAACGGATACTATCCCATCGAGGGATAGCATCCGTAAAATAACATTTCATGTCAACTTTGACTCTCGAATTACCAGAAATGTTTACCCGTTTGGTGCAAACACCAGCACAACCCAGCCAAAAAATCAATCAAGCTAGCCTAAAGTTTTTTATGCACAAAAAATAGTTAACCTAGAAAACAGAATTTAAGAATTTTCGTAACTACTCAGCCCTGAAAGGGCGCTTTATTAAAGCCTAGGGCAGCGCCCTAGGAACTTGCGCCCTAGGAACTTGCGCCCTAGGAACTTGCGCCCTAGGAACTTGCGCCCTAGGAACTTGCACCCTT
>QNER01000119.1 GCA_003646175.1 Candidatus Parabeggiatoa sp. nov. 1 | reverse complement strand
TCGAGGGGTGGGGTCGTAAGTCATTGTTTTTATTGAAAGTAAAAAATCGGGTACCCCACCCTAACACACAAAAAATTTGATTAAAAATCAATAGGTTATATCTTAACTTAATGGCATTGAGGTTGCACCTGGGGCTATTCAAATTCAACCCCTATCGGGGTTGAGGCCTAATTATTGCAACCACACGGAACAAAACTAGGGTGAAAAATGATCAAGCTTTTGGCAACAGATTTAACACCCCAGACTCTGGCCATACAAACTGGGATTTGGCTCAAAAAGATTTGGCTCAAAAAAATTAATAAGTACTGAAGCATAAATTTTCTTGTATTTTAAGAGAAGCCAATATCGAAGGGGCAAGCCCAAGGGGAAAGCCCTTTTGATTCCTGCAAAATACCTGATAATATGTGCTTCGGTACTTACCACCATTTCCATTTCCCCTTTTCCCTTTCCTTTGGGACAATTTTTTGGATGTCCCTCCCTCTTGGGAGGGGATTGAGGGGGTGTGTTTTAGCTCACCCCGTAAAAACGCGCTGGGTTATCCCAGAGAATTTTTTGTACGGTTTTTTTGGAAAGTCGATCCTCAAGTGCCACTGTGTCCTTGAGAGTCTCAAGTTCATAATCTATATGGGGGTAATCAGAACCTAAAATAAGGTTATCAGTGCCAATATAATGAATCACGTCCTGAAGGTATGCCTCTGAGGGTTCCATAGAAACAAAACACTGACGACGAAAATACTCTGAAGGCTTCATTTTCACGTTGTCTTTGACTTCCCAAGCGAATTCTTTATATTCTCTATCTAGCCGCCACAGCCAATAAGGTACCCAACCACAGCCTGACTCTAAAATGCCCACTCGCAAATGAGGATGACGCTCTAGCACCCCGCCTTCAATCAGGGCCAATAATGCCATCATCTGTTCCAGCGGATGAGAACATGCATGCATGGCAAACATCGTGTTGAATCGATCTCCACCGGTAATAGGTGCGCGGGCATGCGTGCTGCCATGGAGGCCAACCGCTATGTCCAACTGCTCACATTCGCTCCAAAAAGGTTCATAAGCCGGATCACTGAGCAAGCGTCCCTTAATAGGGTGGGAGAAAACCATCACGGCCTTCCAACCGAACTCAGCAATCCGCCGTAATTCTGGCACCATTTCATCCGGATCGTGACGATTAATGGCACCTACGCCTCTAAGAACTTGTGGATCATAACTGCAAAAATCTCGTAACCAATTGTTGTAGGCACGGATAAAGCCCCCAGCCAGTTTGGCATCCATCGTATCGACTGCAAAGAGCCATAGGCCTATTGTTGGATAAAGAAACGCAATATCAGCCCCCATCTTTTTAATCACGTTCACCTGTGATTCTGGATTAAAGTTCTTGAAAACAGAGAGGGGATGATTTTGGATCATCCGTCCAAATGCATCAGCCTTGAGTTCCTCAGAAAATTTATGAAATATCTTCTCGCCATCAACTGTTAGATCAGGTAACAGAGCATGGCTCTTAAACTCAGGTTCAAGGTATTTTTCCCATAATTCAAATGGCTCCAGGACATGGCAATCGGCATCTATGATTTGATAATTATTAAGCATGAAGGTATTCCAATTTTTGGTAGAACCTCATTAACTTGGCAAGGTCACATTTAAGTGTCGGGTGGGTAGAGCTTCGCGGAAAACCACCAAACGTGCATTTTGCACAGACATGATTTAAGTCATGTAACATTGTTGAGTTAAGTCGTGGTGAAAAACCAAGTTTTAAGTAGACTAAACACCGTCATAAATCGAGTTTTTTGTCACCAGGGGCGGTGCCCCTGGCTTTATTAATGTCGCCCCGTTGGGGCTTGCTAGGGGCAACGCCCCTTTCATTTTAGTTTCTCAAAAAGTCCAATTTGTTCCCATCTTGAGTATAAGCAACAAAACACCTACAAAAAGTCTCAATAGCGCGACAGAGGGCCATAACTTAATTTGAAAACATCCAAAGTGTTTTATGGCCCTCAAACAAGACAGTTCAAATAACCCTAAAAAAATATTAAAATAACCCTAAACCTGACAGGTTTTGAAAACCTGTCAGGTTTTTTAAGTACGACCGATTAATCAAATTGCCCGGTTTTAACCAAAGGAATTAAATGACAGAGATTAGGGAATGGCCCTATTTTTTTCTCGCTGGGTTGTTGAGGTGTCCCCGTCTTGACAAGTAATTCACGTAACTGTAAAGGTTTTAGCGGTTGTCCCCAATGGGTCATTGCAACACCTTGTGCGCTTCCGACCGCCCCAACCACAATAGGGGAAGAACTAGAAGTTCCTAAAAATATCGCCGTGTAATAACGATTTTGATTCTTAACTCCACCCTTAAATAGGTCTCCGATAAACCCAATAGTAGTCACATTGTTACCCCAAGCATGAACATCAATACGGCTTCCCCAATTGGTATAGCAGGCAGGTATCCCCGGTACTGGGTAGCTCGCAGCGACCAGAATAGCACCTGAATCTCGTACCTGTCGGTCAAAACAACCATGATAAACCGGATCATCAAGATTGGCCGAACCATCACCGCCAGCTTCAACCACGGTCACACCATTTGCTGTCGCATACTGTATCGCATCAAAATTGAGTTGCCAGTATTCCACTGGTATGTAGCCACAGTAGTCTTTTAAAATGGGCCAGTCACAGCACGGAGAATTGCTTAAAGGACCCGGAAAATGCAACTCAATGAGGACAATACCCCCTTCTCCAACCGCGTTGGTGGCCTCAAAAATCGCATTGGCGATTTTTAAATTTCGGAACGCTTCATCCTCAGGAAAACAATAAACTCCCGCCTTAGGGGCACAGACACTGGCATAACCGACTTTGGCATTACTGATGATTCCGGTCACACCAAAATTATTGTCCACTGCGGCTATCACTCCTAATACAGCCGTACCATGACCTTCAAAGAGCACGGTTCCCTTTCCATAAGTGTAAAACAGGGTGGGTAGATCTTCATGGTTGGTATTCCAACCAGCTTCTACATCTACGATTTTCACTTGACTGCCCCGGCCACCCGGCACTTCCCACGCGCACTCACGGGCACCTATACCGAGCGGCGGTGAATCAAGATAAGTCTGCATTTCCTCGAAGTTTGGTGTTGGTGTAAAGAACGGATTAGGTGTTGGTATTAGCGTAGCCATGTCGGCCGACAATAACTTTTTAGGAACATAAACCGGTTCAGCATACGCAATCTCCACCAACTTGAAACGGTTAAGGTAGACTAACATCTGAGTCACGTCTTTGTAAGTGACACTTTTGTTGTCAAAAATAAGCTCATAATATAACCGCAGATCCTCTAATGCACGTCCGGATCGTTTTTCTCCGTTAAGCTTGAGTGCAACGACCCGTTCTGCTTGCTCTGCATTGAAAAGGGGTTGTATCCGGTAGTTGCCCTTCCGATTTTTTTGATTCAGACGGTTTAACTCTCTGCTTAGCAAAGAGTCTTCTAATGGTAGAACAGAACCGGACAGTTCCGCTTCATCAGGTTCTACCGTTTTCCATCCGGCTGAACCAAATCGAACCCCTGAACCTTCGTGAAATTTCACCACGATTCGAGAAATTTTAGTCTTATCAGGCAGCGCATAATTGGGAGGAGCACAGCTCTGGTTGGATAAGTAAGGATTACCACCACGACTCAATGCGTGGTGTGGGTACAGGGTTGACACCATGACGCACAAAGCAATACTGAGGAATGATAACCCTTTCGGTGTTTTTACCCAAAACGGGCTTTTAATAGGAATAGGCATTATATAAAATTCCTTGAGTGATTAAAGTAACAGGCTAATGACGGATACAACCTAGGCGAAAATTGTGACGTAAACGACGTAAACGACGTAAACGACGTAAACGAACCGAAGGTCTGCGGAGCTAATTGCTAACGAAAATACTATTCTTTAACTGATTGTTTATATTAAAAAAGTCTCGTAGCCCACCTCGCGGGCGCTACTTTCTCAAACATTATCCAAAATCTGACCGCTTAGCAGTCCCACCATCCATATCCCTTTCGATAGGCAGGATGGTGTGGGTATTTCCGCTCTCCGACACTTCTAGTTTGTAGTAGTGGCTTTAGCCACTAGACGGTGGGCGATTACAAGCCGACTACAAACTCCGTCAACTACAATAAATTAAAAGCGGTTTCAATAGGGCCATGAGTTGAAATCCGTTGAGCCATTATGAGATATGGCCCACAATTGAAGGCCTTCAGTCTATCGATCTCGTTTGTCGTTCATGTAGCACTAGGCGGTAGGCGATGAATCGCCTACTACAAACGGAGGCGATGAATCGCCTACTACTACAAACATAGGACTTCTTTAATTCGTTGGCTTGCCTCAGAAAAAAATCGGCACAGGATTAAGTTGCTCCTCTTTCAGAGGCTTTGGCAACCAACCCAATTGTACAGGAATATCATAAAGCCGGCCAGGCGCAAACCGATTCCAAAAGGGGCGCATCTTAGGAATGATAACCTTGACCACATTCAGTCCTATATCGGGCCGCGTTTGATCTAAGACGAGCACTTCGAGGTCATGTTTTTCAGCGATTGCCACACAGGCCATGACATCCTCTCGTAGATCATCACTCCATTGTTGCCGATAATCAGAACTGACTTTGGGGGCCACTCCACTATCTGGTACCAGATAAGCTTGCGTTGTCAGCGTTGCCCTCTTTAACCAATCGATAGTGGCTTTATCATTCTCACTCTCGGAATATTGAGTACTTCCATCAGGAAGCACCACTGAAACGGCCGGTAGCATCTGATTCATTTCCGTCAGTGCCCTAAGAATACCGATCTTTGGATCAAAATGGGCCCCAAAGCCGATGGTTATATCTTCTATTTCTCTGTCATCTGTTCTCCTAGAAACCGCCACAAAAACAGGAATATTCAAGTCACTGGTCAGATCCAAAACCCACAAGTCACGCTGGAGCGTTTGATAATAATTCTTCAGGGCTTGAAAATACGGCTCATCAAAACTCTCTAAATCGACTAGCGGTCTTTTGACACGATTGTACCACCACAACGCAACACTATCCCGTTCCACCACTTCCATAAAACCTTGCAAAATGGCTTCTTCTTTAGTATTACCGGCCGCGGCCCCATTGGAATCGGCCCAACAATCTGGCTTTGGGGACTTAGGATAGCCATAATAACAGTAAGCGGTGGGTAAATATTTAAATTCGTTATAAGTTAAAGACCAAATCGGTGTCCAATCAATTTTTCTGTCTTCATCAAAGGGTTCTGGTATTTTTTGAAACAAATTAAAATTTGTCGCATTCCACTCGTGACGATTTTTATATTGCTCTTCGCTGAAGTTCATACACGTATTGGGGTGAATCGCAGCCTCCCCCAGACTCTGGAAACTCCCGGTTTGTCGGACTTCGTCGCCCTGAAAAATGCCAGAATATCTTTCAATGGCTTCGCCAAAACCGCTGGCCTTGGCTTGAATGTCAGTTCTTCCTTTGCCAGCACTTAGGCCGCGGATATTTTGTCGTAAAAAGTACAAATCATCAAACAAGTGGGCAAAATTATGACCCGCCACATACATCGGTGTCAACTTATGTTTTCCGACAGCGGGTTGATTGAGGCCTCGAACAATGCCAGTAAGAGGGCTAATGTGGTGTTCATATTTTTGGAGGGTTTCTTCAGGCGATAAACCACGGTGTCCACCATCAGTGGTGAAGGTTTTACGCTGGCTGGTCAAAACCAGAGGCGTTGCTTGGGGCGGTTGAAGTGGAGGGCCACAGCTTGGACATTGGGGACGTTGGGTGAGAATGTGGTTTTGCGTTTCCAGCGAGAGGGTGTCAAGGGTCACCAGTTTCCCAGCCAGTTGTTGGTTTTCACCCGATTGAATAATCCACTTTGCGACTTCAGTGGCCGCTAAATTTAAGCCTGTTTGCAACGTCGAAGGCAACGTCGAAATGGCGGTCGGAAAAGGCGTTGAGATATTTTTTCGTCGTTGGATAAACTGGTCAACCGGCCGGTTGGCTCGTAAACGTTGTGCAAGACAGTCCCAACAACCGGTTTTCCCCGGTTGAAAGAGAGGCCCAATCCAAATGTTCGTGCCCACCGGCTTAACCAGCATCCAAGGCCGTTGAGATTGTAAGGCTTTTTGATTAAATGTTTTCAGATCGTTTTGGAGATAATCATCCGTCAAGATGACTTCAAATTCTCCCTCCGTTTGTACTTGGATATGCAACGATTCAAGGACAGAAATAAAGGGTTCAATATCTATCGCACCGAGGCTTCTGACAACCACGTTGGTGGTTTGTAAGCGACGAACCGCGTCGCGGGTCTCAATGTTTAACGTGTCGTAGAAAGCGGCAACCGCCGTCGGCAAGCTGTGATCGTTTTCGACAAGATAGCCCTTTTGTTCCATTAGCATCAACGCATAATAAACCTCAGCTGCCGAAGCTTGTTCTTGCATCAGATCAACAATCTCGTCAACGGTACGCCGCCCATCAATTAAAAATGCTAATTGTTGATAAAGACGACCTTTTAACAAAAAATATTGATTGTGCGCCAGTAGAAAAACACCTTCAGGTTCTACTATTTCTACATGGTAACAACGTTTAAATTGAGGTTTATTGAGCATCGTTATTTGGATTGTGGCGTTATTTAGATTTAAAGTTGTAACGGATAGATACTATTCTTATGTGTTTGAGGTTTTTATACTGAGCACCGTCATAAATATAGCTCTTTCTGTCAACTCGTGCATGAAAGCGGAAGTCCCGGTACCACTTAGCCAACGGCTAAAGCCGTTGTCTAAAAGCTTAAGTACCCTAAAGGGCACTAAGTACCCGTGCAGGTATCTTCAACAAATAAACCTAACAAAAAAAATTACTTTTGTACCCATAAACCTTTCAAACTCTTACACGGGTACTTATAAGAGAGTTAGTAGGCTTTAGCCTACTTTAGCTTTTAGCTGATGTGGTCTTTCTACTTCCGCTATCCTGCACTAGTAATGACAAAAGCGCAAATTGTGACCGTGTAAAGTATATAGTCATTCTTGTATAACCCTTTTTTTCGAGCCAAATCCTGCATATTCTAAAGGCTAATAAATCGGGCGTTTTATATAAAGAAAATCGTCAATTTTATAACTTATTTAAATCGGATTACTTTAAGCAGGTTAAGTACTGAAGCAGAAATTTTCAGGTATTTTGTCCGGAACAGAACGGGCAACCGCAACTGATTGCCCCTACATAATAATCACTTATGTAGGGGCAATCCTTTATGAAAGCCCCATTTTAAAAATACCTGAAAATTTCTGAGTCACTACTTAAAAAGGTTAAATTTTGGTGGGCAAACGGGCGATATCGCTCAATAAAAAGCACTGCCGCCCACTTGCCCTGCCCTCCTACCTCTCATCCCGTCTCGATGTCACTCATTGATTATTATACTTGGCACGGTTATCGTTTGGACTTTCCTATTAGCATTACCCTCTGCCTTAATTGGGCCATGGTGAGGGTAAAAAAAGTCCAAAACTCATTGATTTTATTAAATGGTAATCAAGGCGTTTTTTAATATAACTTTTTATAAATCAATAAGTTATATTAAATTACCCGTTTTTTTTTGGAATGCGTCCTTTGAGATATGACTTCAACAACTACAAACTGGAACACAACGAGGAGCGTCGCCTTGATCATCAAGCCAGTTTTTTAACTCCTCTACTGTAATTTCAGCAGGCCTTGGAGGTAATGGTATGGAAATAACCATTTTCTGACTGCCAGGGGAAAGTGGCTCAGTTGTCCACTTAGTGGAGTTCTGATCAACTGTAACGCTGACCCCCTCAGGAAAAGAAAGCCCCTCCCCTTCGAGGATACTTCGTGGATTATCTATAAAGTCAGCTTTAAAAGCCTCATCTAACCAACATCTGGCAATAGCCTTAGAAACAATCTGGTTGACTTGTGGCCAGTTTTCAGGTACTACTGAGAGATTATCGGCCATGGTTTCTTTCTCCGTATTTTAGAGTGAGTAAAAAAGAGTAGATATACTCTCACATTATTCATAAAAAAACAACCGTTGTTTTTTCTAAATTCATTGCAACTGTAATAACAATTTGACTTGTTGGCTAAGATGTAGGTAGTTGCAATTACAACCAAACGTTTCCATATGTGCCATTAAAAATATATATATATCACACCGTTATTAACACGCAAAGCTATTTGCATCTTTGTGTGAACATTGCGCTAATTTTCAAAAAGAGTGAACTTGAATAATTTTTTTATCTTTGTGTAGGCGATGCTCTCAATGCCGCCAAAGGGTGAGTCGGTTGGATTGGGCATGGGCTTCAATGGCCCCGGCACCGCTAAACTCAAATAATAGCCGTTCAGTTTAAGTAATAAGCCTTTTTCACACAGTGCTTGAACACTGGGTTCAATAGTCTCCCATGTATGATTGATATCGTATCTTGAGTGGAGTTCTCTTAAAAGACCTTCCTGTTTACGAGCTTGATCACAGATATGATAAATCCATCGAGATAATCCATTGAGGTAAAATTGAGGTTGGATGGCGCACGACCTTGTATCGGTTATTTCTAGTTGTTCGCCATCATCACTCATAACCAACGTAGGGGGGGGGGCCACCTTATTCTCAGGTTTATTATCGACTAAACCTACCATTCCCCACTCCTGTTGCCAATTTTTAATATAATTACGCACCGCACACAAGCCGGGGCGTTGCAAGTCAGCCTCCGCGTCAATGTCAATTTTCTCTTTGGTAGAATCATAAAAAAAGTAAGCAAATTTTTCTAGGCTTTGCTCATCATAAGGATAAACAAACGAATACGCTCGGTGGGGTGAAATTTTCAGCCCAAACCGGGCCGGTTGTCTCTGCATCGAACTAAAACGATGATATTCAAGAACAGCTAGATACAGAGGTGGCTGCAAATGTGAAATTTTAGGCAACCATTCCAGCATTTTGAAGTAAATATCGTCGGTTTCTCCGGGTATATCATACAAGATGCTCCAAAAATTAAAAATACCCATTTCTCGCGCCCATTTCATCAACTGAAGATTTTGATGAGCCGTGGTGCCTTTACCAATCATTTTTAGAAGTGTATTATCGAAAGTTTCTATCCCGGCTAGTATCCACCGTATGCCCGCCTCAGCCATTTTCCGCAACTGTTCACGTTTTAAATTGGCTTTGGTTTCATACATAATCTTATAATTTTTTCGTTGTTCTGCTAAAGTTGGAATAACGGTTTTAAAATAGCGCATATCAAGAATATTATCGACGACACAGAAATTTTTTATCTGGTGTCGTTGTGACAGATACTCAAATTCGTTAATAACCCGCTCAGGTGGTTTGGAACGATAGTTCATACTGTCACCATTGGTACCACAAAAAATACAATGGCTCACTTCACCCCACCAACAACCGCGTGAGGTTTCAATTAGCAACGTAGGCTTTATCATGTCGCCAATGGCAGAAGCTTGCAACGCGGTAAAATATTCATCATAATCCGGTATCGGAATGTGCTTCATATCCTGCACTTGAGCGCGGGGCGGAAACTGTTCTAATCGCGCATAGCTATTTTCCCCCTCGCGACGGTGAGCCGGGCCCAAAACCCCTTCAGGTAATTCCTGAATATTCAAGTCAGGCCCCGAAATCAGTATCCGTTTACACAATGACGGAAAAAGCTGATCCGCTTCCCCCGACACCACAAAATCAAGCCACGCGCATTTTTTATGCGTAACCACCCCCATAGAAGCTTCACAATTGGCCCCCCCCATCATTGTCACAATATTTGGGTTTAAGGCCTTAATTTTTTTTAACAGTGCCAGTGACGCACAGTGTTGCTGAAACATTGAACCACAACCCACAATGCGCGGTTGCAACTTGACAATCTGTTGAGCCACTCGATTGACAAAGGCTTTAGCACTGTGACGAAGTTCCCACAACAGTTCGTGGACATTTTTCTGCTCATCAAGCTGTTGAAGGACTTTTGCTAAGCGTCGCAGACTGAATTCTATATGGTGAAAATAGTCATCGTGATTGGGGTTAAAGTCGGAAAAAGCCACCTCAGAAAATGTCCACTCCCCCACCAAATTCTGATACCCCAAGTTGTGAGAAATGCAATCATAAATATGCACACCAATTTCTTCGGCCCAGAGAAGATTGGCATAAAAAATGGTTGCTGTCATCTCGGCCTCAACAAGGGCCGCTTTTAAAATAGACAAACCAATCTGGGGCTGTTCGAGTGGGCCATAAGGCATTTGCACCAGACAAACTTCTGTCTTTGATTTTGGAATGGAACGGGTTTCCAATTTTTTTTGACTCCTTTATTTACATAAGGCTTTTATTTGATGGTGGACAAGTAGTCAGCCAACGCCTCCTCCGAATAACTGCCCATAAATAAGCTTTGCCGCCTCAGTTGGCGAGGGCTGTCGAAAGGGTTTTGGGCAAGGCCTTGTTGAGTTCTGCTAAAATTTATTTTTAGTGCTCCTATTTTTCTTTTATACTCACAGAGATTATTTAATTTATGGAATAGTATTTGCATTAAACTCTATTATGTTTTGGGATGCTTAACGGGATTAATTTAAACCCGACCGCACTTGAAGACAAGCATTTTATCATCTTGCCGCAAGACAGTCAAACCCTCCCGGAGAAATTTTTCGGTTTACAGCGTTTATCTACTTAAAAATTAACAGAAAAAAAATTCTGAGCGTCGGAACACCCTTCAACGGGCCATCCTCAAACGCGCCCTCTATTTCATTACTCAGCAATGCGGGGCTTTTGGGCGGAACGTAACGCATCCGTTTATTCCCAAAATCCGTTGTACTTTCAGTATAAACTGCCACCTCGTACACAATCATTTCATGCTCTGGCCCCTAAGTATCCCCTAAAACATCGCCCAACTCCCTAAAACCCCGCCTATGCCCCTTTCTTGATAGAAACCCAAATTGCCCCCCATGGCAATCTGCCATAGAATCAACGCGCTATGTGGGCCAAATTGGCGGCGGCGACTGGATGAAAAATTAGGGCGCTCATTTTGACACCCATTTCGGCCCGGATCAAGGCCTAAATCAGCAAATAAACGCCAAGGCCGAAATCCCTGGCAGCATAAGTGCCCGAAAACCTTCACGACGCGCCAGCCTAATCGCATTGTGCGCCGGATCGGCAAACACGCCCGGATGGCCGTAAAACACCGCACAAACATTTAACCCCCAACGCACAAAAGTCACTGTCCGCTCAACCATTTCACGATACGTCTCTCTGCGGCGTTGATTAGTAATAACGTGAGTTCTACTTTAAATATCAATGAGTTATAAAATTATGCGTTATATCAATTATTTAGTGATAATGACTGAATTATCAATCCGTTAAAAAAAAACCATTAGTTGTACTGGTTCATTCCAGTTGATGGCCCACAAATCTTCGGTTTTCACGTATTAATGCTAAGGGTTTAATCTGAAAAATTGTCGAACTGACGTTAAGATTAATAGGACTTACGCACTCATGCAAATAATTCATTGATTTTATTGATATATACGAGACACTGTCATTGAAGAAGTTTTTGTCATGTCTCACGCAGCTAGTAGAATGGAGCCATGAAAACCAGATTTCTCCTTAACTTGAAATAACTTTCAGCGCAACTTGTGACGATGCAAAGTCTAACTCGCTCCCTTGGCGACGCGACCGTTTGCGGATAACTTATTGATTTTTAACGGAATTTATTTTTTCAATGCGTCAGTCCTATATTATAAGGCAAGGCCTCGGCCTCGGCGTTGAGCGTAAAAACTTTTATACCAATGAAAAATGAAACTATTTATTGTAAGTCAATAATTTTACAGTGAATTTAATGAGCGGTTGGCCCGTTGCCATTTTCACGGATTTGAAGTGAGCAAGGTGTGCAATCGCCCAAGCATAGTCCGGTTTTAGTTTGACAGAATCGTCAAAATATGCATAGTCCAACTTGGAAAGTTGTTTATCGTTCCCACTCTGGCGCGTCACGGCCATCATGTTTAATGGGAGGTGATTGATGAAATCTCCGTGTTTTCAGAGACTAACGATTGAAAGCGTGAGTCAGTACGCAGTTCACGCCATGCTGGGTCGTGAGGCGCCGTCTCAAAAAATCGACCACCCTTTTTAAAGATGGCTTCTTGTAGATAGTGCAACGCTTCTTCGGCCTTTTTTTCAAGGGCCGCTAAACCACCTAGCCGATAAAGAACCGCACCCGTCGTATCTTTTTGCACCAAAGATTGTAGCGCGGTACGCGCTTTATCAATTTGGGGTTGAGTTTGAGCCAGTCCT
>QNER01000118.1 GCA_003646175.1 Candidatus Parabeggiatoa sp. nov. 1 | reverse complement strand
ACCACCAGTGCTATCGTTTGAGTGAGACTATTACCACAAACTTTTTCACGAGGGTTTGAGTGATACTATCGCCAAAAAAGCGATAGCATCACGGCTTGAACACTTTTTTGTCCTGTACATAGGTCCATCCTTAGTTCATTAGCCCGACGATTTTCCGAAACGCTTGCCGCAATTGGGGTTTCGGGAATTCCTTAATAATGAACGAAATAACAATGTTAGACTTGATGGACAAGTTTTTCACTACCGCCATGAGCGGTGCATCGTAAGCTAAAAGCTCAAGTACCCTAAAGGGCACTACGAAAACTAAACTTGGGGGGTTAGTCTGCTTTAGCATTTTTTCGCTTTTAGCCTAGGGATTTATCCCTAGGCGATATTTTGAGCTAACCATCAAAAAATTGTTCATCGAGTTAGAAGCGTGCAAGATTTATTTGCACACATAAGAGGAAAAAGAAATTGACTCAAGCAGATCAAGATAACATTACCCAACAGCCCTACGACCAATTTTCCAAACAGTTCTTTAACGAACTGTTTGGGGCTTTAAAGGGCGAGATTAAGATTAACTATGAAGTCCACGCCGAAAGGCGCTATGTGGATGTTTATTGGTTACCGTCTCCCAAAGCAGCCAAAACGGATTTCCAAGCCTTGGGATTACTTGGACGCATGGTTTCCCAATCCTGTTTATTAGAACCCTTTCACAGTCCGCTGCAACCAGACGATATTAATAATTGTCTTCTCAAGCTGTTAATGGTACAGAGCGTACCTGAAAAAAAAGCTGAGAAGGCGGAGAAAGAGAAACCCAAAACGGATAAGCAGCCTAAAAAACCACAGCCGTACTTATGGATATTCGCAACCTCAGTCTCAGATGCGGTACTGGATGATTTTGGTGCCAAACCCCAATCTGCCGAGTGGTGCGAAGGTATTTACTGTTTGCCAAAAGCTTTGAATACTGGCATAGTCGCCATTAATCGCCTGCCACAGACAAAAGACACCCTCTACTTAAGGATGTTGGGAAAGGGGAAAGTTCGGCAGCAAGCGATTAAAGAATTTTTGGCGTTATTTCCCCAGACGGAACCTTTACGTCAATCTGTGTTAGACTTATTGCTTAAGTATCGCATTTACTTAGGCGAAAAGGAAAAACAGACAGCACTCTCTGAAGATGAGAAGGAGTTATTGATGAACTTATCACTTGTGTATAAAACCTGGAAACAAGATATCTTGCAACAAGGTATGCAGTTGGGACAACAACAAGGACGACAGGAAGGACGACAGGAAGGACGACAGGAAGGACGTTCAGAAGGGCAGCGCATCTTGGTGGAAAATTTACTCACGTTTCGATTTAGCAAACTTGATGAAGAACTGTCACCGATAGTTGAACGCTTGTTACCGTTACAGCCAGAAGAATTATCACGCATACTCTTGCAAGCCTCTCGTGAAGAATTGGTGGCGAAGTTTAGTCATTGAACAACAAAACTTCCCGGTAGTCATCTAGTACTTTGTCATTTTTTGACAGGTAACAGGAGTCCAAGATTTATCAGGAGTCCAAGATTTATCTTGGAACTGCCCAAACTAAAGTTTGGACTCCTGTGCTGGGTGGGAAATTTACTCAAGTTCCGATTTATAGATGTGAAGAATAATAACGTAACGGATAGCATCCTGAGACGGGATGCTATCCGTCGTCGCTTGTGATAGCTTTGCCAAACCTCTATCGGGTTACATAAAGGAGAAATCAATGGAATCACAATGGCTCAAATGGGCAAAAAAATTACAAGCCATTAGTCAAAATGGCCTGATGTTTGCTGAAAATCCTTATGATATTGAAAGATATCAAGCTATTCGAGAAATTGCGCTGGAAATTATGGCAGAAGGGGCAAAAGCCGATATAACAAAACTCCGTGATATTTTTTCTCAAGAAATCGGTTATGCCACGCCAAAAGTAGATGTTCGTGGTGTCGTTTTCCGCGATGATGCGCTGCTCTTTGTGAAAGAAAGAATGGATGGCTGTTGGGCATTGCCAGGGGGCTGGGCTGACGTTGTTGATACCCCCAGCAATGCAGTCACACGAGAAATCTATGAGGAATCAGGTTATCAAACGCGAGTCGTTAAACTCCTAGCCGTTTATGATCGCAGCAAACAAGGGCACCGTCCTGAGTATCCGTATCATGTCTATAAACTGTTTTTTTTGTGCGAACTGCAGGGTGGTAGCGCGACAACTAGCATCGAAACTGAAGAAGTGGCGTTTTTTCGCGAAAACGAAATACCAGAACTGTCAAAAAGACGAGTCACACTCGCACAAATAAAACGTATGTTTGAGTATTCTCGTCATCCAGAATGGCAGACAGATTACGACTAGAATAAGTTATCAATCACCGCCAATCTAGTACAACTTCTTTCCGGATTTGACTGATTTTTTCGTCTTATTCTTATCAATCACAATCCGTCACATCCTTCAATCACTTGTACTATATAACTAATAACAAGTACAGCGGATTGACGGATTTGACGGATTTGGTGATAACTGTTATCAGTTATCACAAGAAATCCGTTCATTACGCCAATCCAGTACAACGCATTGAAGGATTTGACGGACAATCACAATCCGTAACATCCGTCAATCCGATGTACTATCAATCACAATCCATCACCTCCGTCAATCCGATGTACTATCAATCACAATCCGTCACCTCCGTCAATCCGAGGTACTCTCAATCACAATCCGTCACCTCCGTCAATCCGATGTACTATCAATCACAATCAGTTAAATCCGTAAATCAGTTGTACTAGATATACTCGGCGCGGGAACAAACTTAACTTAACTTTTCTAATGAAGCTGGTGGGCAAGAAAAAGACTTTGCCCACCCTACATGAAAGGTTTAAGTTATGCCCGTGTGCAGTATAACTGATAACAAGTACAACAGATTGACGGATGTTACTGATTTATAACTGAAAAAATGATGACTGAAGAACCGATATTTTTAGACTGCCCCTTTTCTGAAAAGGACGACGTAAAACAACTGGGCGCGAAATTTGATTGGAACCAAAAAAAATGGTTTATTCCGCCCAACCTTGAAATTGAGCCATTTGCTAAATGGTTACCAAAAACCGTCATCCAGACAACCGAAAATCCTGATGACGATAGCCTCAGTCTCAATGACTTACTGTTAAGTGTGCAAAAAACCATTGCCGAGCAACATAACAGCCGGTATTGGGTACGCGCCGAAGTGATCAATGTTTCGGAGAATGTGCATATCTACATAGAATTGTCTGATCAAAACAGCGACGGTAATGAAGTGGCAAAAGCCCGCGCCACGCTTTGGAATCATCGAGCCGAGGCACTACTTGAGCGTTTTGAGGAACAGACAGGGATGCCCTTTAAAGCCGGGCTTAAAGTGTTACTACAGGTACGTGTTGAATTTCACACGCGCTATGGCTTATCGCTTGATGTGTTAGATATCGATCCTCATTTCACGTTGGGGGAAATGGCAGCCAAATTAAATCGCATTCGAGCGCGATTAACAGAAGAAGGTATTTATTCACAAAATCAACAGTTTGCCCAAGTAACCGAATTTTGCCAAGTGGCCGTGATTGCGCCCCGACAAGCAGCCGGCTTAGGGGATTTTAAAAGTCAGGCCGACATTTTAGTAGCCCATGGTTTATGTGAATTTCACTACTACCCCGCCAGCTTTCAAGGCAAAAATACCCTCACTGATATTCCAGCCGCTTTTGAATTAGTGAATAAAGAACATCAAAATCAACCATTTGATGCAATTGTCATGATTCGCGGTGGCGGAGCCAAAGCGGATTTATTCCAATTAAATGAATATGAAATTGCCAAAGCCGTTTGCACAGCACAATTGCCTGTTATCGTTGGAATTGGGCACGAAAGGGATAAAACCTTATTGGATGAAGTGGCTAACCATGCTTGTCATACGCCGAGCTTAGTCATTGCCCATATTGCCAGCACAATTGTTCAAAATGCACGCAATGCCAAGCAAGATTGGCAAAGCTTTGTCCAGTCAGCAACCGAAATCTTAAATGCTGCCAAAGCCAATACTGAAAGCCTCAACACCAAAATTCGTGAACAATCTGTCCGGCACTTAGGAGAGCAGCGCAACCAAATCGCAGCCTTAATGCAAGAAATTAAAAACACAAGTCAAAACCAATTGAGCCAAGTTCGTCATCAGATAAAATTACTGATGGCGCAAGTTTTATTGGGCGATCCAAAAACGATTCTCAATCGCGGCTATGCGATTGTTAGAAATCGCCAAAATAAAGTGATCACTCGCAAAGCGGCGGCTCAACAAGAAGAATCTTTGACTATTGAATTTAAAGATGGGCGCGTTTTGTGCCATAAGGGAGAAGAATAATGTCAAAGGAAGCCAATACTTACCGAAAAAACTACCAGAAGCTCAAAAAAATTGCCGACACCATGCGTGTGACAGAAGAACCTGATATTGATCAATTGGTGGCAATGGTAGGCGAAGCCACAGAAGCCTATAAAAATTGTCAAGCGCGTATAGAGGCGGTTGAAAAAGCATTAGGGCTGGTGAGTGAACAGTAATCAAGATTTATCAGGAGTCCAAACTTTAGTTTGGACGTCCAAACTAAAGTTTGGACTCCTATGATAAGCTTTTCTTTGGACAGTAGCGGAAAAACGATAGTCCTGTAATTCTAACTTTTGAGCAGCCTCTAGCTGTTGCTTTTTGCTTTCCCAATCTTTCTGCTTAGTCAACAAATTGAGTTGAGCAATCTGCACTTGTCCTTGCGCTTCAGATAGGCTTTTTTGTATTTTGTTCAAATGCTTTTGTTGAGTTTGGTAAGCCTGTTGCTCCTGACGGTAATCAAGTAACTTTGGTTGAACAGAAGTAGACAAAGACTGAGTTTTTGGTTGAACCGAAATAGACAGAGACTGAGTTTTGAAGGATTGAGACGTTTTTAAGCTACGAGAAACGGTTTGAGACGGCGTTTGAGACGGCGCATCACTCTTAAAAGCCCACAGTTTAACGCTATTATCATCACTGCCCGAAGCCAGCCACTGTCCATTCGGAGAAAAAGCAACCGCTTCAACCGCCTGTTTATGTGCTGGCAAGGTGTACCGTAACTGTCCAGACTTGACTTCCCACAATTTTACCGTCTTATCCCGACTGCCCGAAGCGAGCCAATATCCATTGGGGGAAAATGCAACGGAGATAACCATATCCCGATGCCCTTCTAAGGTATGCACAAATTGCTCTGAGTCCACCTCCCACAATCTGACGGTTTTATCCTTACTTCCCGAAGCCAACCAATGCCCATTCGGGGAAAAGGCTACCGAGATAACCGCGCTTTTATGCCAATTTAGGTTATACAATAATTTCCCAGAATCAGCCCGCCACAATTTTATGCTGTTATCCCAACTGCCTGAAGCCAGCCAATGTTGATTTGGGGAAAAGCTAACCGCTAGTCCAGTCGATTTATGTCCCGGCAAGGTGCGCAGCAACCGCCCAGTGTCTACCGCCCACAGTTTTGTGGTGTTATCTCGACAGCCCGAAACCAACCAACGTCCATCTGGGGAAAAAGTCACAGCCCAAACTTCGCTGTGATGTCGCAAAGTGCGCTGCAACCGCCCGCTTTTTACCTGCCACAGTTTCACCGTCTTATCCTTACTTCCAGAGGCAAGCCAATGTCCGTCTGGAGAAAAAGCCACTGAAATGACTGACTTTTTATGTCCTCGCAAGCGGTATTGTAGTTGCCCAGAATACACCTGCCACAGTTTCACCGTTTTGTCCCCACTGCCCGAAGCCAGTAAGCGACTATCAGGAGAAAAAGCAATCGTGTTGACATCAGCCGCATGTCTCCATATCCTCGTAATTTCAGAAATTTGCAATTCGGCTGCGATGGTGGGATTATGCGTAATGACAATTGGTATCCAAACCCAGAAACGTCGTTTTAGAATTGTTATTTTTTTCATCCTACGAATTGTTATTTTTTTCATCCTACCTTTTCTAGAGAAATTATTAATCAGAGTTGTTCAAAAAAAATTTGATTCAGACTTTTGAGGCTTGGTAAACCTTAAAAGTCTTTTTTTAAGGACAAAAAAAAATTTCCTGCTGTACACCGTTCCCCAAAAAGTTATTTTCTATAGTATGTAAGAATAATAATTTTGGTAGGAGTCCAAACGGAAGGAAGGCTTGCCCAAGATAAATCTTGGACTCCAAGCCAAAACATTTTTGGAAAGCTATAGCTATCCAAATCAAAGCCATTCAGTCTATTACACTGGTAAGTCTATGTTAATTATGACAGACGGAACCGCCAAAATGCAAAGTAGAAGGTTTTCGGGGAAAAACATGCCTCATTGTCAGATATGTTAGCAAAGTAAAAAATATATAAAAAATATATTCTTGTGATATAATAACAACCTTTTTTAGCAATAGCTTCACCCATTGAGCGAAGGGCGAATTTTCAGCCGCGAATAGCGAATTCTGAATAAATAAAAAATATTTAAAAACAATTAATTATGTAATCTCTTCTGATAAAAAAAATTTCAATATGTGAAACCACAATAGATTCAGCATTTATTACATAATTTAATTTAATGAAATATAAAGCCACCATTCGCCATTGGCGAATGTATTTTTTACGACCAAGCTAAGGATATTAAAAATAAATGGTTCAATTTGCTAAAGAAATCCAGCCAGTCAATATTGAAGATGAAATGAAACAATCCTACCTGGATTACGCCATGAGCGTGATTGTAGGTAGAGCATTGCCGGATGTACGCGATGGGCTGAAACCCGTGCATAGGCGGGTGTTGTATGCGATGTATGGAATCGGTAATGCTTGGAATAAGCCCTATAAAAAATCAGCCAGAATTGTGGGTGAAGTGCTTGGGCGTTTCCACCCGCACGGTGATACTGCCGTGTATGACACAATTGTACGCATGGCGCAGCCGTTTTCCTTGCGTTATATGCTGATTAATGGACAAGGCAACTTTGGCTCGATAGACAACGATAATCCGGCTGCCATGCGTTATACAGAAATCCGCATGGCAAAAATTGCCCATGAAATGCTGGCTGATATTGACAAGGACACGATTAATTTTGTGCCTAACTATGATGAATCCGAAGTAGAACCCACTGTTTTTCCAACGCGCATTCCTAACTTGCTGATTAATGGCTCTAGCGGCATTGCGGTAGGCATGGCAACCAATATTCCGCCTCATAATCTGCGCGAAGTCATTAATGCTTGCATTGCGTTGATTGATGAACCTGAGTTAACGATTGAAGACTTGATGCAATTTATGCCAGGTCCAGATTTTCCGACAGCGGGCATTATTTATGGTGCAGCCGGTATTGTAGACGGCTATCGTACTGGGCGGGGGCGCCTTTATATCCGCGCTCGTACTGAGATTGAAACCGAGGATAATGGTAAACAGAAAATTGTTGCCACCGAGTTGCCCTATCAGGTTAATAAAGCCCGTTTAGTCGAAAAAATTGCTGAACTGGTTAAAGATAAAAAAATGGAAGGTATCAGTGCGTTACGCGATGAATCGGATAAAGATGGGATTCGCGTTGTCGTTGAATTGCGTCGCGGTGAAGTCGCTGATGTGGTGTTGAATAATCTTTTTAAACATACGCAAATGCAAATCGCCTTTGGCATTAACACGGTGGCACTGGTAGACGGGCAACCCCGCCAACTCAATCTGAAGCAATTGATTGAGTTGTTTATTCGCCATCGACGTGAAGTAGTGACGCGGCGCACCGTGTTTGAGTTACGCAAAGCGAAAGAAAAAGCGCATATTTTAGAAGGATTGGCGGTGGCGTTAAGCAATATTGACAGGATGATTGTGCTGATTAAAGCGGCTAAAAATCCGCAGGAAGCACGAGAGCGTTTATCCGCCAAAAACTGGAAATCGGGCATTGTTACAAAGATGTTGCAATCGGCAGACGCGGGGGCATCGCGCCCTGACGGATTGTCCACCGACTTTGGCTTGATTAAGGCGGGTTATCGTTTGTCAGACGCACAAGTGCAAGCGATTTTAGAATTACGTTTGCACCGCTTGACAGGTTTAGAGCAGGGTAAAATTCGGGAAGAATTTGAAACCTTGTTAGCCCGCATTAATGAATTGCTAGAAATTCTTAATTCGACTCCCCGCTTGATGGAAGTCATACGCACCGAATTGTTAGCGGTGCTTGAAGAATATGGCGATGAACGGCGTACTGAAATTATTTCCGATGGTGCGGAACTCAGCATAGAAGATTTAATCACCGAGGAAGATGTGCTTGTCACATTGTCCCGTGAAGGTTATATAAAATCTCAAGCATTGGATGAGTATTCTGCTCAAAGGCGCGGTGGCAAGGGTAAATCTGCTACTCAAATGAAAGAAGCGGATTTTATTGATAAACTGTTTGTTGCCAACACCCATGACACGATTTTATGCTTTACCAGTGTTGGCAAGGTTTATTGGTTAAAAGTCTACCAATTGCCCCATGGCAGCCGGGCTTCACGCGGTAAGCCTATCGTCAATTTGTTGCAGCTAGAAGAAAACGAGCGCGTTAATGCCGTCTTACCAGTACGTGACTTTACGGAAGATAAATTTGTTCTAATGGTCACTGCCAAAGGCACGGTGAAAAAAACCGCACTGCCTCACTTTTCTCACCCCCGCGTTCAGGGTATTAAAGCGGTGGGCTTAAATGACGATGATCAATTAATTGGTGTAGACATTACTGACGGACAACGTGATGTGATGTTGTTTACTAAAGATGGTAAAGCGGTGCGTTTTAATGAAGACACAGTGCGTTCTATGGGACGAACCGCTCGCGGTGTGCGCGGTGTCACCTTAGCCCCTGAAGATAAAGTGATTTCTCTTATTATTACGCACACGGGCGGTACTGTCCTGACTGCCACCATTAATGGCTTTGGTAAGCGCACCCCGGTTGATGGTTATCCGGCGACTAAAGCCCGGGCTGGTAAAGGCGTGATAGCCATTAAAACGTCTGATCGTAATGGTGAAGTTATCAGCGCAGTGCAAGTTGAAGATGATGATGATATTATGTTAATCAGTAACCGCGGCACACTGGTACGCACCCCCGTCAGTGGCATTTCTGTCGTCAGCCGCAATACTCAAGGTGTCAGATTGATCCGTTTGAAAAAAGGTGAGCAATTGGTTGGGGTAGATAGGATTTTGGAACTGGAAACAGAGGAAGAACCAGAGGAAGATCCAGACGCAGAACCAGAGTGAGTTATGATTTAAAAATAATAAGTTGAGTATTGCTTATTATTGCAATAAGTTATGGCCGGAGTCCAAGCTTTAGCTTGGTTCTGCCAAACTAAAGTTGGCCGACTCCTTTTTATGAAAAGCTCAATGAGTGGCACCAAATTTTTTAGGGGTTAAAAAAACCTAATTTTTCAAAAGTTTGTTCACTTATTGATTTTAATTAAATTTTAAGATTATTTGTTGGGTAAAAAAGTCAATGTTGGAGTAATCCGTGAAGCAGGGAAAATTGCCCAAGCAGAGATATCCCCCATCAGTGACGTGCGTGGCTCTGTTGATTACAAACGTTGGTTATTGCCTTAATTATTATATGCCAATTTCATCACGCTTTTTCCGGAACAAATTGATAGGGCGCATTCCTATTTTCACGGACAGTCACGGACAGTTAAGTACAACGGATACGCTTCATTGCCAGATAAGGCTATGTTGGAATTATTTGCACCGATAGCGATCAAACTGGTGTTGCACCGTGATGAAGATATGCGTATGACCGGGAAACTCCATCCTTATTCATCCGATTTCAAAATGGGTTTAACCCATGATGGTCAGATTCTCGCTTATGAAGTTACTTTTTATCAAAATGCGGGAGCAGTAGCTGAACTGTCATCGGCGGTTTTAGGTAGTAGTTTGTTTAGAAGCCACAGTGGATTGTCTGCGTGGTACCTATCGGATTGATACCGTCAAAGTTGTCCATGATTTCGGTAACAGCTTGAATCCTGTTATTGATAAAGGACAAGTCGAAGGTGCTCTCGTCCAAGGCATTGGTTGGATGACGATTGAAGAACTCATGTATGCCGATAATGGTTGGTTATTGACAAACTCATTAGCCAATTACACGATACCAGATATTCGTTTTGCGCCGGATATTCATGTCTATTTTTTGGACAATTCAGACAATCCACACGGACGGAACCAGAAATTTTCGGGTATTATGAATTTTTGCCCACCGAGTAACGTCTTTTTGTTGCCCACCGAGATGGTAGGCAAGAAGATGGTGGGCAAGAAAAAGACTTTGGTGGGTACAAAATACCTTGTCCGTAAATAAGAAAGCCAGGGGCGTTGCCCCTGGCTGTATTAATGTCGCCCCTTTGGGGCTAATAGAAAAGCTTCTTTGGTGCGATATTAATATAGCCAGGGGCTTCTACCTTCCGCTAACAAAACCCTTATTTTCTTTCTTATTTTCGGACAACTCTAATAAAAATATTGATAAATACTGACAGGATTGATTTTGGTTTGATAAATTGCGCCAATTATGAAAGCCAAAGTCGTTTTAAAACTAACCTTACTATCACGTTCTCACTTATCAAGACTAATCAAATCAGGCGTTTTCAGAGTATCAAAAAAACCTAATAGTCAGTATGATTACAACGTGGCTATCGAAGCCAAACGGCTTTAGTCATTTGTCTGAAAAATCACCCCTAACACGCCAAAGCCTTCGTGATGGACTGAACGACTGAACGAAATGATGACCAACGTGGGCCCTAATAGAACTTTGGCATCCAAAATCCTTTCATCCAAATGTCTGGAATCATTGCATTATTTTCAAAACAAGCACCTATTTCAACGACGGCCTTAAAACAAGGGCTAGAATGTCTGAAACATCGAGCCCCTGATCAACAACAATTTTGGATATCACCCCATCAAAAAGTAGGTTTAGGACAGACTCGACTCAGTATTCTTGAACGGATGCACGGCGAGCAACCTGTTGCCAACCGAGATAAAACACTTCTGATTGTTGTCAATGGTGCATTTTATGACTGTGAGCGGATACCGGGCGATTTAACCAAATGGGGCTATCGTTTGCGAAGCGATTCTGACAGCGAAATGGCGCTTCATCTTTATAATGAGTTTGGTACCCAATGTCTGCATCATCTGCGCGGTGAATTTGCGTTTGTGATTTGGGATGAATCCAACCAATTACTTTTTGCCGCACGGGATCGCTTGGGTATCAAACCGCTTTACTACACTTTTTATAACGATACCCTTTATTTAGCTTCGGAAGTCAAAGCGTTATTTGCGGCCGGTGTGCCGGCTCATTGGGATTATGAATCATTTCTACAAGCGGATAATGGCGTTTTAACCGGGAACCGCACTTTGTTTGCTAATGTGTATCAAGTGCCACCGGGGTATTTTCTGCTCGCTTCTCGCTATGGTATTCAATTACATCGTTACTGGGATTTTGACTATCCCCACTTGACTGAGTTACAGTTCCAAAAGAGCGAAGAGTACATTGAAAAGCTTCGTGATACTTTAGATGAAGCCGTTCGACTTCGTTTAAGGGGGGATGTGCCGGTGGGTTGCTATCTCAGTGGTGGTCTTGACTCGTCTACGATATTAGGCATGGCAACCAGTCACCAATCTAAACCTATTCATGCTTTTACGGTGGCTTTTGATGACGAAGCTTATAACGAAGAACCGATCGCTCGTGAAATGGCAAAACAGGCCGGCGCTCATCTTCATGTTATCCCAGTTCGCCAATCTGACTTAGCTGAGCATTTTGCCGATGCGATTTGGCACAGCGAAATGTTAGCGGTCAATGCGAATACAGTGGCTAAGTTTCTCTTGAGTCGAGCAGTACGAGATGCTGGCTACCAAGTTGTATTGACAGGCGACGGTTCTGACGAAATCTTTGCGAGTTATGGATTTTTTGAAAAAGATATGTTGCGTTACAATTCCGAAGGGCAAGACGAGCAAACACTCAAAAATCGCCGAGAAGAGTTAAAACGTAATGATAACCCAGAGAGTTCGACTCAAGCTTTAAAGCACATTCAACGCACTTTAGGCTTTGTACCTGCTTGGATAGAAGCCGTTTTTAAAGAGCATATCAAATCTCGTTCTTTCTATTCACCTGCATTTATGGCACAATTTGCCCAGCACGATGCATATCGCATTTTTTTAAATCAGATAGATATACAGGGACAACTGGTTGGCAGGGAACCGGTACATCAATCCCTCTATTTATGGGATAAAACGATTTTACCCAATTACTTGTTGAGGCGACTAGGTGATGGTATAGAGATGGCGCATTCCATTTCTGCGCGATTACCCTTTTTGGATCATAAAGTCGTTGAATTCGTT
>QNER01000117.1 GCA_003646175.1 Candidatus Parabeggiatoa sp. nov. 1 | reverse complement strand
ATATTTGCCAGTAACGAGCTTATGACCCCTCCTTGAGGCGTTCCTTTGTCCGTTACAATTTCTTTGCCCTTAACTGACACCGCTCCTGACTCGACTAATTTTCTGATTGCATTTTCTAATTCAACATTACCTTTTACCAAATCACTTTCCAGCATAGCTTCTGTCTTAATGTTGTCAAAGAAACCTTTTAAGTCTCCTTCAATAACCCATCTCTCATCTCTGCATGTATACACAAAAATGGCTTGTATGGCATCTGCTGTTGAACGTGCTGGCCTAAACCCATAACTATTTGGTTCAGCTTTGGCTTCGTATGCTGGCTCTAACCCTAATTTCATAACGGCTTGCCTGGCCCTATCCCTCATGGTCGGTATACCCAATGTTCTTATCTTCCCATTTTTCTTGGGAATTTCCACTTGCCTGACTTTATTCCATTTGCCGCTAATCTCACAATCATCAATCATCTTTACCCTTTGTTCAGGTGTTACATCTTTGACCCCATCTATTCCTGGAGTCTTTTTTCCTTGGTTGTCTTGTGTGACTTTCCGTATCCCAATTATTTCCGCACTATACGAATTAAACAAAATCTTTTGCAATTTCCGCGCCTTCGCGTGATTGCCATGCTCAATACATTTTGCAATAGTATTCTGCAAACGTCTGACATGTCGGTTGGCTTTTTTTCCAATTGATGTTTTTCCATTTGTCATTTTGCCCCCCCTATCTGTCAGTTTTTCGGTTTCAAGGATAGGGGAGACAACGGCATTCCATTCTCCTATGGACATAGTTGTACCCTCACTATAATTGGTATTGTTGCAAATTAATATTACTCGTGTAAGTTTAAAAGTGTGTACGTCAGCATATCCTACTCATTACAGATAGGCCTTGGCTTCTTACACAATCCTGTCCACAATTGACGCAGGTTAATCAAACCCCGTTTCCATCTAAGCCTTTTCAGACCTTAGCCCTTATTGCGGATTACCCCGTTCCCAAATGAAGGTTATATATGTGACCTTAGATTCTATCTTTGCCCCTGCTATTCTCTGTAGACAACGCACTTTTCATTGTAAATCCATGCCACAATAGCTTATTACTATATCCGTCAACTATGTAATTCTGTTATAAAGAGGCTTTATTTTAATAGTTTTGTTAGCACATAATCATAGCCACTTGCTAGACATTATCGTGGTCGTTGACTACCCCGTTGAATGCCATTATCCCAGCTTCACCAGAAAGTTGATTAGACTAACCAATGTGGGAAGTTTCTGCTCAGGCGGCTGTACGCCTGGTGCTTACTCTCAAGCACACATCATTTAAGTTATCCTTAAGATTTCTCTTAAGTCCCCTGTTTATATAGCTTTACGCCATTTTTGCAGTGAACGGGTCGCACACAATAATAACAATACCACCGTTTTTACTTGACTGAACATATACCTACCTCAAAATTGTGATAAAGGCAGTTGAAAGCGGATAATGGATTAAAGCACTTGTGCTTGCTGCATAGCTTGTTTGACAACATCGTGATATTTTTCTGATAAAGGAGTTAGGGGCAAACGGAGCCCGGCTGGGATCAAACCCAGGGTATGTACTGCCCATTTGACGGGGATCGGATTGGATTCAACAAATAATTTTTTATGCAAACCCATTAAACGTTGGTTAATTGCCTCAGCCTCCGCTCGCTTTCCCGTCAGAGCCAATTGACACATCTCATGCATCGCTTTCGGCGCGACATTAGCTGTCACGGAAATTGTGCCTTTACCACCCAGTAAGATTAATTCCAGCGCGGTGGCATCATCGCCACTGTAAATAGCAAATTGGTCATTAGCAAATTCTACCAATTCACGTATTCGCGTTACTTCACCGACGGCCTCTTTTATACCAATGATATTATCTATCGAAGCCAAACGTTTGACTGTTACCGGCAACATATCGCAAGCGGTGCGCCCCGGCACGTTATAAAGAAATTGAGGAACAGGGACCGCTTCAGCGACTTTTTTGTAATGCTGATACAAACCTTCTTGGGTGGGCTTATTATAGTATGGGGTCACTAACAAACACGCATTGGCCCCCACGTCAGCCGCACACCGAGTATATTCAATCGCCTCGGCGGTAGAATTAGAACCAGTGCCCGCAATCACGGGTACCCGCCCGGCCGCATGTTCAACAACGATGCGGATAACTTCACAATGTTCATCATGATTCAGTGTTGCTGACTCACCAGTGGTGCCCACTGCGAGAATCGCATCAGTCTGATTGTCAACATGATAATCTACTAAACTACGCAAACTCGCCTCATCAACACCACCCTCTTCATTCATAGGCGTGACCAGCGCGACCATACTGCCTTGAAACATGTTATGGCTCCATCTAGTTGAGATTAAAAATCAAAGCATTCTACAGTATTGGAATATTTTTTAAAATAAATTGTAACTACTCAGCACCGAAGTGTGCGAATTATTATAGCTTGGGGCTTTGCGGCAGGTGCAGGTGTTTATGATTTAAACCCCTTTCATTTTAAATCGCCCCTTCAGTGGAGAGGGCGCTGCCCTGGGCTTTAATAAAGCGCCCTTTCAGGGCTGAGTAGTTACAATAAATTTTAAAATAAATAGTGCCTAAACGAAAACGCCTTGCCTTAGTGTCATATCGACTTGAGTTTTAAATTTTAACTCATTGATAACTAAAATATTTCCCGTTTCGCTAGAAATGACACATTTAAATTAGTGGATTTTGCGGATCACTCAACCAAATATTCTTGCGAAAACGAAAATAGACAAACGAAAATTATTTTCCATCGTTGTTGGTAAAATTACGCGATGCTCAACTTAATTTTCAGCATTCCATTTTTGTTGGAGACGCACTGCTTAATAGCACTTACTATAAAAATCAATGGGTTATAATATTAAAGTTGAGCATTGCATCAAATCATCTTGATATACGTGCATTATCTATTACCGATTACCCATTACTGTTCAATGTTTCGTTATTCGTGATTAAAGAATAATTTGCCAAGCGACAGGATTTAGTAACTACTCAGCCCTGAAAGGGCGCTTTATTAAAGCCCAGGGCAGCGCCCTGGGAGCCCATTTTAATGCGCCCTTTCAGGGCTTTAAATCATAAACGCCTGCACCTGGGGCGTTGCCCCAGGCTATAATAATTCGCACCTTCGGTGCTGAGTAGTTACGAAAAAATTAAAAAATCTCAACGTTTTGACTTTTGAATACTGATAACTGATTTCGATGCAAAAGTTTTTGCGCGCAAAATTATTTTTGGTGGATACGCACTTTAATAGCACTTACTATAAAAATCAATGGGCTATAAATTAAAGTTGAGCATTGCATCAAATCATCTTGATATACGCGCATTATCTATTACCCATTACCCATTACTGTTCAATGTTTGGTTATTCGTTATTAACGAACGCGATGCTCAACTTTTTTTAAATGATTGAACTTTAAGGATTAATTTTTTTTTGATACGCGCAGCGATATCCACCTACCATAAAAATCAATAACTTAGCAATATACGTTTCGCATCGCGTCAATTCACAATTATAAACGTTCTTGTCGTACACTTCGTATAAAATCACGACGTTCATCAAGTGCTTGTGCAGTTAAGGTTTCGCCTTGTTTACGGGCATTGTTTATAATTGAACCCAGCAAAATATCTGCTTGATCGCTGAGCAAATCGGGATATTGTTGAATAATATCAAGAGCTTCCTCCATGGTAGCCGTTTGAATAAAAGCGTCTAAAGCGGCCTGAAGTGTTTGCTGATGAAGCGATTGTGTTATCATAATTTTTTCTCCAAACAGATTTATATGCAAAAAATTTCTGGGGGCTATAATATAAACAGCGTCGTATTATTTTCCTTTTACTTGATGAACAAGTTTTCTCGCTACCCAAGCAATAACTACAGGGATTGTATATAATAAAGGATTAATTACAACCTACTATTTCTAAATGGAAAACTCTCTTCAATGTTTGATTATTGTGAGAAAAAAATCCTTTTTTATATACAATCCTTGTAGTTATTGTCGTAAAACTAAAAACGTGATCGGCACGAGTTTTAACCATCTAAGGGCAACTCGCCTAGATCACAACAATATATAAGTCAATTATAATATACTAATATAATAGAGTGACGGAATAAAAAGCTTAATTTGTCACGGTGATAAGCATGTTAACTCATTTAACCCTAAGTTGCTCAATAGTCCTAACGCCACATTTTCTCACATAATTGCTGATTAAACCATAGATTGGCGGATGCCCGACAGCCGGCCTCAAAATCCATAGTAATTACCGGTTGCAACCGAGGTTAAAAAGTTACAATGACCCCTCAAGGAGTACCTTTTATGACTACGACTTCCACAGATTCCGGTACTGAGATACCACCACCTCCCTTTCAGATACCAACCCCGCAAATGATGGAATGCGGTGCTGCTATTAGCAAGGGTCAAATGGAACAATTTGTCACAAATTTCCAGCAAAGTACGCGGCGTTGGGAAATCATTGTTTACCCTGCTATGTTTGCCTTTGTGGTACTCGCCGGTTATGGGTTTTTCCTGATTTACAGCTTAACGGGTGACATGAGATCCATGGCACATAGCATGGATCCTAAGATGGGGTACCATATGGGTGAAATGACCAAGAGTATCGTTTCGTTATCCAACCAAGTTGAAATTATGTCGGGACAGGTAACTGTGATGGCAGGTACCATGATTGAAATATCAGGCAAATTAGACACGCTACCATCTATGCTAAAACATATTGGTCAGATAGATCAATCAATGGGGGAGATGAAGTACTCTTTGTCGCACATAGACAATATGATGGTGCAGATGGATACATCAATGACACGGATGGAACAATCTATCGGGAATATGGATCAATCCATTAGCAGTATGGATCGATCCATCGGGACGATGGATAGTTCAATGCAACACATGGAACAGTCGATGCGTATAATGAATGCAACAACAGATCAAATGCGGCGAGATTTGACGATGATGAACCATAGTTTGTCAAATTTTGCGCGTCCTATGTCGTTTACCAATAGTTTTATGCCTTGGTAAAATGACAACTCTCCCTTCCGCTTTCGTCCTCAAAGACAAGAGGGGATTTTCTTATTACCTAAGGATCGGCTAAAAAATAACATCCACCAACAGCTTGTAACAAAGAAGTTTTTGCGCACAAAAACTTTTTTATTACAGCAGTTGTCTAATAGTTCAAGTACGTATCAGGGCACTAAACCCAATCAAGGGGGAAGTTAATTTTGGTAGTTGAGCCTGTCGAAACTTTCTTCGATCCTAAGTTGCCACCTATAACCCCACAAAATACGTTAAATAAATTGGTTGCTTTGGCGGTGTTTCGTGCCGTGCAAAAACATTGAATATCAAATCCTAGTTATAATGGAAGTTGATGAATCCGTGATGCTATCGCTTGTTTTTGCGATAGTATCACTTTCGGGGCAAAGAAAGGCTGGTATATTCTTTTGAGGAAATGCCCTTTTGGAATTTACCCATTTCAAACGAGTTTTGCAATAGGCTCTAAAGGGTTAATATTTAAAGGGCATTGGTCATTATTTTTGCCACCGCCGCGGCCGCCAAAATCAAAACCAATACCCAGAAGTTGAATTTAAGGCTCCCAAAATAAATTAACTATCCCAAATCCATATATTTTTTAAATATGCGAATAAAGAATAGTGAATCTCGTTTTTCAGAAAAATAATTTTACCAACCATAACGGATAGCATCTCTCGAAGGGATACTATCCGTCAAATTATTTATCTGAACATCTATAGCAACAAAACAACAGTTCATGTAATGTGGCTAAAAATTTTCTGTTGACGTATAGTGGCATAAAATTCAACCACTTTTACTTAACTTGCTGAAGTATAATTAATTAAATTATTTATTTGGTTATTGCACAAAAGCCATTCGTGGCTCAACACGCATTATTCGTTCTTGGCGAATATATTTGGGAACGAAGATTTTAAATAAAAGAATTTTGGTTTAAAAAAAACCATTAATCATTAATATAGTGTGATCTCAGATCGTAGGGTGGTGAGGGCTTTTGTTGCCCACCTACTGTCCGGATTTTTTAAACTTATTGATATACAAGTCATTTTTAAATATTTTGAGTTTTTTCCTACCTTTTTGCCTTTGGCGAATCATTAAAAAAATCGTAACTATTCAGCACCGAAGTGTGCGAATTATTATAGCCTGTACTTTGCGGCAGGTACTGAAAGGGCGCAAGTATCCTAGGGCGCTGCCCTAGGCTTTAATAAAGCGCCCTTTCAGGGCTGAGTGGTTACTAAAAATCCAAATAAAAACAGATGAAACGGCAAGTGATTAGCTTACGCACCTCGCAACGAGAAGAATTGTTAGATATTACCTCACAAATTAAACAAGTTGCTGGGGAGATGAGTATTCAAAATGGTTTGCTGTCCGTTTATGCACAAGGGGCTACCGCTGCCATTATGATTCAGGAAAATTGGGATAACAGCGTACCGCATGATGTTGTGCATCTTTTGCAAAAACTCATTCCGCGCGGCGTGTGGCTGCACGATCAACAAGATGGCAACGGCGATGCTCATCTCAAGGCCGGATTGGTTGGGCCATCAGAAACCATTCCCATTATTGAAGGACAGCTAGGATTATCGACTTGGCAAGGGATTTTCTTTTGCGAGTTTGATGGGCCTAGACAGCAGCGACAAGTGGTTTGTACGGCCGTTGGGGATTGACTACAAATGCCAGGGTAATAGGTAAGCATTTTCCAAAACTCGTTACAATCAGCAAAATCCAAAATCCAAAATCCAATGAATGATTTGTTACAACAATTAGCACAAATGCTAGAACAACGTAAGAGTGCAGATCCTCAAAAATCTTACGTTGCCAGTTTGTATGCCAAAGGTTTAGATGCTATTTTAAAAAAAGTCGGTGAAGAAGCCACAGAAACAGTGATTGCTGCCAAAAATGGCAATGCTGATCAAATAATTTATGAAACTGCCGATTTATGGTTCCATACTTTAGTACTTTTAGCGCACCAAGGTTTGGAGCCAGAATCGGTGTTAAAGGAACTGGAACGCCGTTTTGGTCTTTCTGGCCTTGAAGAAAAAGCGCAGCGTGCTAATAATGGTGATTGAAATTTGGTTGCGGTTAATTATTGTAACTACTCAGCCCTGAAAGGGCGCTTTATTAAAGCCCAGGGCAGCGCCCTGGGAACTTACAAAAGGCGAAACTTTGTTACAATTAATTATTGTAACTACTCAGCCCTGAAAGGGCGCTTTATTAAAGCCCAGGGCAGCGCCCTGGGAACCCTCGGACGTTGCCCCAGGCTATAATCCCCGTTGGGGCTGAGAACCCTGGGGCGTTGCCCCAGCTATAATTCGCACCAAAGGGGCTAAGTAGTTACCAATTATTTATTTGAAAAGCAATATCTTCGTTGAATATAGAATAGCGAATAGCGAATAAACAAAACCATAAATTATGCCATATCGGTGGTGGAAATTGACCCACGGCACTTGTACATAGACTGAACAGCGTCATACTTTCATTTTTTCTGTCAGTTTTTTACACAGAAAACTTCACAATTCGCTATTTGCGAAGGTATTGAACCAACGGAGAAAATATGCTCACTGATCCCGATTGTCTTTTTTGTAAAATTACTGCGGGAGAAATACCCTCCGATCAAGTGTACAGCGATGAATATGTCGTTGTATTTAAAGACATTAACCCAAAAGCATCCGTTCACTTGTTAATAGTTCCCCGTGAACATATTAAAAGTCTCAATGAGCTTGAAGAAAAACATGACAGTTTAATAGCGCATTGTATGCGCTTGTTGCCGAAAATAGCCAAAGAACAAGGGCTTGATAATGGATTTCGCACCGTGATCAATACGGGCGCCGGCGGCGGGCAAGAAGTCTTTCATTTACACATTCACCTGCTCGGTAGCAACGATTTAGGCGATGCGTGGTTCTGATTAATTCATTGATTTAACAGGAAAAAAATATGGGAATTAGTATCTGGCAATTATTAATTGTTTTATTGATTGTAATCGTTTTGTTTGGCACGAAAAAAATGAGAAATATCGGTAGCGATTTGGGTAGCGCGATTAAAAATTTCCGTGAATCCATGCGCCATGACGAAAAAGACGAAGACGCTACCAAAACCGACTCTACCAAAACCGACTCTGCCAAAACCGACTTTGCCAAAACCGAGTCACCACAGTCCGAGACACCAACACAAGTCACTCAAGATGACAACAAAGGTAAAATCATTGAAGGTATAGTGACTGACAAGCAAATGGGTAAAGTTTAATCTTGGTAATGGGTAATGGGTGAACTTCTGGTGTCTATCCAAAAAAAAACGGCGCGGGAACCAGTTTGCAACCGGTGAATAAATGTTCCCATTACCCATTATCTGTTACCAAAAAAAATGAGTTATCGCCATGTTTGATATAGGTTTTTGGGAAATTTGTATAATCGCTGTTATTGCTTTATTAGTGTTTGGGCCTGAAAAATTGCCGGCGGCTGCTCGCACAGCCGGACTATGGATAGGCCGTGCCCGTCGTCTTGTTACCACTGTCAAGCAAGACATTGACCGAGAATTACACCTTCAAGAAATGCGAGATGCTATTAAACAAAGTGACCAAAATGTCCATCAGTTTCTTGAAGAAACTAAAACCGGCTTGAATGAATTAAATAAACCTATCAATTTAGATCCCACCCAGTCAACCGGGGATAAACCTGATTCATCTTCTAACAATACTTCCACGCCTACCATTGATACTTCTGGGAGTACCAAATAAGAACAAGGCTAATTTATGACTGATCCAAATGCCTCCAACGACAAAGAGATGCCGTTTGTTCAGCATTTACTGGAGTTACGTGATCGCCTGTTAAAAATGATTTTGGCTATCATCGTAGTTATGTTAGTGCTAATGCCTTTTGCCGGTGAATTATTTTCTCTCTTTGCCGAACCATTAGGGGAATTACTATTTGAAGGCACTGGCAATAAGATGATAGTGACTCATCCGGTTGGCTCGTTTTTCACTCCCTTTAAATTGGCAGTGGTGCTGTCCATTTTTGCGGTAATGCCCTATCTTCTTTATCATTTATGGGCATTTATTGCACCGGGCTTGTATCAGCATGAAAAATCAATGGTTTTTCCTTTACTGATCTCAAGTAGCATACTGTTCTATTTGGGTATCGCATTTGCTCACTACGTGGTTTTGCCGCTGGTGTTTGGTTTTATGATCTATATGACCCCGGTTGGGGTAGAGATGATGACCGACATTGGTCTCTATTTGGATTTTGTACTCAAACTATTTTTTGCCTTTGGCCTTGCTTTCCAAGTGCCCATTGTCACAGTTGTATTAATCTGGATGAACATTGTGACACCAGAATCACTGGCCAAAAAACGTCCCTATATCATTGTGGCAGCGTTTGTCATAGGCATGTTGTTGACACCACCCGATGCGATTTCTCAGACTTTGTTAGCCATACCAATTTGGCTATTATTTGAAATAGGCTTATTTTTTGGGCGTATTGTCGTAGGGCGCAGAGCAGAATCCACAGAAGATAAATCGAATTACCCGGCAGTTCCATCGGATATAAATGCTGAAATGGCTCGCGATGCTGCGGGTAAAGACAATACGAAGGGACTTGAAAAAAAGTAATTTAATTAATTTCTCGCCATCAAAACCGTGCTAATTGATAATGGGGGGTAATTAATGAAGTAATGGGTAATGGGTAATGGCTAATGAGATATTCACCCTTAAGATCAAAAAATCCCCAACACATAACACTTAGGCAACTCGCAAATAATAATATACCAAGGGCAACCACAAGGGATTGCAAGGGCAACCACAAGGGATTGCCCCTACAATATTCGCATGTAGGGGCAATCCCTTGTGGTTGCCCCATCGGTGGTAAATTTTGAGAGAGGATGAACCGGATGTTATAAATTGGACAAGTTTTTGCTAAACTTTAGCTGTTACCCATTACCATCAAACGATGTCATTTTTAAATTCGGAGAAATGCTTTTGAATTTTTTGAAACAACTTGAAAGATTTATTGAAATCTTGCTCTTTAATAGTAGATGGCTACTGGCACCGTTTTATATTGGCTTAATTGGTGCTTTGGTTATCTTGTTAATAAAATTCATGAAGAAATTCATTGATTTGATTCCTCTCATGGGTTCTGCTTCTAGCACTGAATTGATTTTTAGCATATTAGGGTTGGTTGACATTATTCTGATTGCCAACTTATTATTGATTATTATCTTTAGCGGCTACGAAAATTTTGTGTCGAAAATTGATGTCGTAAATGATCATGTTGATCGCCCAGAATGGATGGGTAAAGTAGACTACTCTGGTCTTAAACTCAAAGTGATTGGTTCAATTGTCGCGATTTCCTCGATTGAATTGTTGAAAATCTTTATTCTCATTTTGGAAAATGATTCCAAGCTCGTTGACGGAGATGCTTTCTGGCAAACAGGTGTTTTCTGGTTAGTGACTATACACCTAACTTTTGTCGTTTCAGGTGTGTTATTTGCGCTCACAGAAAAAATAGTTCATTCATCTAACTCACACGCGCCTGCTGACAAAGAGCATAAATAAGACTAGAAACAAAAGCTGCGATACTTTGTCATTTGGTTTAATGAGAGGCATTCACTCAAAATGACAAATCAAATGAGATATACCGCTTTAAGTGAATAGTCCAACGCAACTCCAAAAAATTATACCAATGAAGCGTTAGGGCAACCATAAAGGATTGCCCCTACCAGAACAATCGATATTGTAGGGGCAATCCCTTGTGGTTGCCCCCACTGGTTTATTATTTGGGAGTGTCCCAACCTACAAATATCAAATAAATAAATTCTATTTTTTCAAAAAACTCACTTCTTTCAAACAATTAATCCCTTGTCTCCTCTTCCCGTCCTTATTCGCCATCTCGGACTTGTTCCCTATCAAGCGACTTATCAAGCCATGCAGCATTTCACGGATAACCGTCATGCTGAGACGCTTGATGAATTATGGGTTCTTCAACATCCGCCCGTATACACGTTGGGACAAGCCGGCAAACCTGAACACTTATTAAATCCGGGCAATATTCCCGTTTATCACATTGATCGCGGTGGACAAGTCACTTATCACGGCCCCGGACAACTGGTTGTCTATGTATTCATGGATATTAAACGGCGCAATTGGGGCGTGAAACAATTAGTTCAGGCCTTAGAACAAGCCGTGATTGATTACCTAGCCAGTCAACAAATTAACGGCAACCGTCGTGAAAAAGCCCCGGGTGTGTATGTTGAGAAATGCAAAATAGCCTCCTTGGGATTAAGAATACGGCGTGGTTGCTGCTATCATGGTTTAAGCCTGAATATTGATATGGATTTAACGCCGTTTCAACACATTAATCCTTGCGGTTATGCGGGGTTAGAAGTCACACAGTTACGTGATTTAGGCACTACTGAAGATTTTGAACAGGTATCTGCACAGTTTTTGCGGTATCTGTTAGACACACTCAATTTTTTTATAAAGGAAAATATATATAATTGATTATAAAACAGAAAATTTTCAGTGCCCCTTCAATTCAAAAAATTTAAGGACTCTTTTTAACTTGACAATGTTACATTAAGACGAACCTTGTACGAATCAGGAGTACAAGGCGAACCTTGTACGAGAAAGCTGTGCGATCAGGAGTACAAGGCGAACCTTGTACGAAAAAACTTGGTTCTGATTGAAATGTGACATTGTCAAGTTAATCCGAACAATCAATCGGTTTAATCCCCTAATCCGTTATACTTACGAGACATTGTACTATTTTTGATAAACTGATAGGTAGTAAGGTGGGAGTAAAAACGGCTGGCTTTTTTAACCGAGGCGATTTATGATACGCACAGTTTTCAATTCAGCTTTATCTATTAGGCCAAAACCTTCAAGGTTTCCAAAACCTTGAAGGTTTCTATTTTATTTGGGGCAAAACCTTCAAGCTTTCCAAAACCTTGAAGGTTTCTAATTTATCGGCTCATCAACATTAACCCAACCACAACTGGAGAATTAATGAACAATCCATTAACCCAAAATCGGAGGCTTTTAAAACCTCAAAATGCCTCCTCAAAACGCACAGTCACAAAGTTCAAATACACTGCCCTAGCGACAGGTATTGCCATGGCCCTTTCGGGGCCCAGTTATGCCGATTTGGATGAAGGGGTGGTTGCCTATTACCCGTTTAGCGGCAATGCCGATGATGCGAGCGGAAACGGAAATCATGGTAGCGTCGATGGTGCGACTTTGACGACCGGTAGAGCCGGAAATTCCAATTGTGCGTACCATTTTGATGGAGAGGATGATGTCATTGAAGTGCCAAACACAAACAATGTGTTTGATTTGACAGACAGTTGGACCCTATCAGCTTGGGTACAGTTTCCAGAGACAGCGATGAAATATAAGCCCATTGTTTT
>QNER01000116.1 GCA_003646175.1 Candidatus Parabeggiatoa sp. nov. 1 | reverse complement strand
ATGTTGATTTGGTTTTGCCGCCCAAATGGAGCCAATCAATATTCCCAAATAATGTTAAGGCATGTCAATACGAGCAATATCTTATGAATTGGCGTTGTAGTTTACCAGCGCAATGTTTTTTTCCCAAAGGAGCCAAAAAATGGCGTTGCCAATTATCAGCGCAAGATATCAAATCAGAGAAAAACCGGTTTCAGATCGACTTGGGTTTAGGTTGGGAACCGGTGATGGTTTCTATTGATATAAAGAGGGGAAATCATACTATTACAGGTTATGATTTGAGACCCCATTGGCCGTTTGCAACGGGTGATAAGTGGTGGCAATGGGCAAATGTCCAAGACAATGCTACACCATCGTGTGAACAAACGCCTCATTATGCTATTCAAAGCGTGACTTATTCAAAGGCTAACAATGCCACCTATACTCTAACTAAACAGGTTGGAGAGTTTCGTGGAATTAGACTCACAAAACAGAAATTGCCAACCTTGCAAGAAATGGGTTGGTACAAAGATTGGCCATTGCCTGATACCATCGCGCTGACGATCAAACAGCAACCTTATGTGAATAAAAAATACCGTCGTGAAGTAGATGACCCGATTGTATGGAAATTATCCGATGTTCTGGGTTATTCTCCTTGGAAATTATCTGATAAATTCCTAGATAAATTGGATAAAACTACACGGGTAAGTTTGTCAACTCGTTCTCTAAGTACAGACTCTGGGGAAAATTATGCACTTTATCAATTTCCAACGATGAATGCTTGTCTTCAATCCAGTGATGGTACAGGTGGCGAGCCATTGAAAAATGTTGCTATCCAACACGGACGACAGCTAATCATCAAACCATGTGTTGAGTTAAATTTCAAATTGATTGATGAACTCAATGGTGTGCCGGTTAGTCGTTGTACCCAGCCTATTGGAAACCGACTGGATTTTAAACCTTACGCCTGTCCGGGCAGACGCAAGTTGATAGTAGTGGCACTGGGGGAAAAGTTAGACCCATACAATAGGGAAATTAAAAATGCATTAGTCACCGCGCTTCAACAATATCCAAGTGTTCCGTTTACCTTGGTTACAATTCGACCCGGACGTGAATTGAGTGGGCCGCTCTTGCAGTGTGAAGATATGCCTGATTTTCAGAAAGGGGTGGGTGAGTTTAGGCGGCTTATTAGGAAAAAAGTAGGCGGAGAATTGCGTTTTGGGACCCGTGATTTAGATGCGTGGCAAAATCTGGAAATAATTGATTTGGGGTACCAAAATCAGTTAAATAACTTGGCGGGGGTTTTTTATGTGACGGATGAAGCCGGGGGTGCTGATATAAACCATATTTACAAATATGTTGGTATTCCGCTAAAGTGGAAAAATGCCGGGGTTCCGCTAACTGTCATAACAACAGGCTCCTGTCACGATTGGGAAAAGAACAACGTCCAAGCTAATGTCAGATGTCAACGTATTGGGCAAATTGAAGGCGCATTACAAAATTTTCTTAAGTACTGAAGCATAACATTTTCGTATATTATGAATTTTTGGCCACTGAGCAAAGTCCTTTTCTTGCCCACCATCTTGCCTACCCGGTGGGCAACAAAAAGACGTTACCCACCCTACAAAATACCTGAAAAGTTGTGCTTCAGTTAATACTCGATGTTCAAGTTTTTGAAATTTATCAACCAGGGGCGTTGCCCTTGGCTCTATTAATATCGCCCCTTCAGGGCTCGTTATTGGAGTTTTTGCGCCCTTCAGTGCCATTTTATTAGAGCCAGGGGCAACGTCCCTGGTTAATAGGGGCAACACAACCCAAGGTAAAAAACTTGAACATCGAGTAATATTAGATTATTTGTGGTGGGGTCCAAGTTTTAGTTTGGGCTGTACAAACTAAAGTTGCCACTCCGTTTTAACATGTGTGTGTACAAAGCAAATTCATACGAGGAGGAAATAATGAGACTTAATCGCTCATCCTTAGGTGTTGCAGCATTACTATTATTGAGTCACTTTGTGCCGGCATCTGTGCAAGCAAAGGATGGTAGTTGTAAGGGACATACGTTTCCGGTGCAACGTGATGGTAAAAGTATTAACACTTCATGGCCCTTACGAGTGCTACGTCAAAATACGCCTGTGTATTACGATGCAGGAGGAAGCCGATCAAAAACCACACTCAAATTTGGTACAGTATTGGATGCCCTACGCATTAGTGACAGTCAAACTCAGGGGCGCGTTGAAGTTTGTGAGTCTGGCTGCTTGCCTGGTGAATCGTTAGGTTGGATGGATAGGGAAGATTTACTCTGCGATATCTATCCTCTTAAAAATGATAAAGGCCTAGAACGCAAGGCTTTTATAAAAACACCGCCTCAACCTGAAATAGTGGAAGAAGGAAAGCACAGAGTCAAAAAAACCACAGTCACAGCTTATTCCTGTTATGACAGTACCTGTAAAACCAGTTATAACTCTCTCTCTCGCTTTGAAATGTATTTTATCGTTGCTGAAAAACCACAGCGGTATTTGTTGGCGGATAAATATAATCTATTGATGGCTCCGCCATTAGTTGGTTGGGTTGATAAGAAGAGAATCGTTCCTTGGAATACGACGTTGCAACTTCGCCCAAAAGAAAATGTCAACTATATCCGGGCCTTTCCTAACTTAAATCCCAGTGCCAGAGGTGTTAAAATTGATCCAACAGCCGCTGTGGATTTAGCGGGCGGAAATACGTGGTATAAATTTCCCCTACATGTTCCATTATTGGATATAAAGAACTATGGGAAATACTACCATGTTTCAGCCCCTGGCATTGGTATGAAGGGGTTTGATGTTGAAGAGATGAACCAACAAACTGCGGTGGTAGAGAAACTCAAACATGTGGACGTATTTTTTTTATTGGATGGCACTCACAGTATGCAAGCATCCTTGGATGCAGCCAAAAAATTTGCTCGTCAAATTGTAAATGAGCTAAGCAATCAACATGATTATCGAGAAACCCATTTTCGTTTTGGGTTCCGTGTCTATAGAGATGATTTTCAAGGGGCCAGATGGCCGGGGGACGAAAGCATCGGCGAAGGCTTACCGTTATCAGGTATTTGCCAACCCAAAGCGAATATTACCCAAGACAATCAGGCAACGTTCAATCGTAAGATTTTCCCAGTGAAGGAATCTGATGAAAGAGGAGACGAGGACCCTTCTTATGAAGAAAACCTCTTTAGAGGAATCCGTCAGGCCATCCAAGATATGGGAAATTGCCCAAACCGATTAAAGCTCCTATTTGTGATTGGCGATCATGGGGATAATCAGGGACAATCTCATAAGCTGATTCAAAGGCTAACACAAACGTTTACTCATTCGGTGAGACTCTTTTTTATCCAAGCACCTAATGATAAACCCTACAATGCTGAATACCAAACTGCGTACAATCTTTTTCAGACGCAAGCCAATTCAATTTTAGCACAGGTTTACCCGGGCATGGACTACCGAGGTAATCTGAAAAAACTGAATCCGGGAACCGTAAACCAAATCATGGCACAACTAGCCACAGAAGTGGTTCAACAAGTCAGTAATCATTCCACGAGTTCGACTATTAATGAAGTGATTCAAAAGCTGCGGGCGGGACAATCTGTCAAGGAGATTATTGAACAAGGCATGAGAGAAGGTGATCTCCCAGTCTTGTATTGGCAATTGCTAAAAAAAGACCTTTGTCAAACCGTAGATGAACAGTGTGAACATCCCGTCGATCACCGCGTGATTGATGCCTATATTCCCGTGTCTGATGATCTTGTGGAAGAAATATGGATAATCTCCAGAGATTTGGACAACTGGAAAAGTTTATTGCGACCCTTGTTTAAAAACATTCAAGGTAAACCTTTTGATGCTCAAAAAAGAGAATTTGTTCGGGTATTGAAGGAAGAACTCATGCGGATATTAGGAGAACCACTGTTGGCACAAGCAGGAGAAACGCTGGCTGATGTCCTTAAACGCAAAAGTGGTTTGCCGGTTCGCGAACATAGTCCACTGATGCAGTACACTGTGAAAGAAATACGCAATATGCAAAGGTGTGAATTTCAACGCCTTACGAAGTGGGTAGAAAGTATATATACTCTTCTCAATCGTCTGACGGCTAGTCCTACGTTTAAAGTCGCTTATTCACTGGCAAATTTTCCTGATTCGCAATGCCCTCGTGTGAGTGCCAAGGGCAGAAATATAAAGCGTTTAACGCTGGCACCCCCTAAGGCATTGGGTCCCAACGACGAATATCGTTACGATCATAGTTTCCGAAAGGACACCATTTTCTCAATACCTAAGGATTTCTTGCCATGATTTTTTTGTCTTTTAGGTAAAATGAAACCAGTTTCTTGAAGGAACTGGTTTTTTTTATGAGTGCAACCTTAATTTGATTATTTTATTTGGGTTGTTATCCCCGTGGATTGATTACATGAGTGTGACCTCAATTTTATGTAGTCATTGATATGGGTAATGGGTAATAAAATTCTTGCATCAGATATAGCTGTCCAGAAAGTTTTGTGCCAAACCTCCGCTCTGAGGTTTGCCAAACTGATAAGGATTTTTACCAAAAAGAAAACTTTCCTGGCAGCCATTCTAATTATAGAGTAACTGACTGAATATATGGAAAATAATTTAAGCAATTTATTTTTCAAAGTTAATTACGTGTAAAAGGAGTGAGTTGAACGGTGCATTTTTGGGACTCATCATCTTAAGAGCGATGTGCTGTAGCATATTTTCACCCATGGCACCTCCGTTCATCGGCCGGCACGGCACCTCGACTATTCAACTCATTGAATTCATTCAATTTCCAAAATTAGAATTGCTGCTTTTCTGGAATAGTATTGGTTTGATTTCAAAAACTCGTCTATTTTATGAAACGAACAAACCTCGTCCAAAAAAAGAACTCGCTATGATTTATTACCTTGGAATGATTTTAAACCTATTACCTATTACCGTTTTACATAAAATGAAGTCAGGCTCGATTACATCGTCAAAATCACACAACTCACACCATTCCAAAATTATCATGTCGTTATTTTTAGCTTCAACTCGATCTATCCTGTCATACAAATACCTTATTGGTATTTTTCTTTTCATGTTATTGACAGATGGAATAGCTTATACAGGCACCTTGATAACCGGTGCTACCAATCGTGGCGACAGCACTACAACAGACACTATCACAACGTCAACCGAGACAGACGCTAGCACATCCTATAAGGTAAAGATCAAGTTACCTCATCAGTTTATTGAAATGGTGAATGGCGCAGGCCTCGAATTATTGGACAATATGCGGTTAGCAGGTTGTGAAAATGTCTGTTTACAAAAATCACCAGTTGAAGCTGATACATTTTTAGCAATGTGTGATAAACCACCTATTGCACTGATTATAAACGGTTTTCGTGCCATCCACTACTTTACACTGGATAGCCAAACCCATACGATTACATTCAGCCCCGAAAATCTCATCACAGAGATCAACATTTCAACCAATCGGACTTATTATTTTGCCAGTTTGCATCAGACAAGAGCTATTGTTGATAATCAAACCTTACTTCTGTCTTATCAAGAGATAGGACAAGATTTACATTTCCGACCCCAACTTTTCTCCTCAAAACCGCAGCGTTGTAACATCACCAAACGTATTTCTCTGGCAGAGGTCATGCAAAAACGATTTGAACAAACACCCCTGCAAGTGCAATGTTCAGAAATAACCATAAACTATAATGAGGATTATGCTGTTTATCAATTCCCCAATAAAACCGCTTGCCATGAAGGTATCAACTTTACTAGATTGAGTCGTTATACCCAAGCAGAGTTACAAGCCATTGATTTCACGCCAGGTACCTATATAAAATTATTTGATGAACTCAATGGTAAGCCTGTCAGTCGCTGTACCCAACCAATATGGCAACAAAATAAATGGCAACTGGACTTTGAACCTTATGAATGTAAGGGAAAACGTCAACTTATCATTGTGTCTACCAGTGAGCAACTGGATAATTATGGTCGGCAAATTCCGCGGACAATCCTAAATGTTTTTCAAAACCAATTGCATTTGAAAAATCCGTTCACCTTGATAACGATTCAGCCCGGGCGTAAATTGAGTAAACCATTACTCCGCTGTGAAGACATGGCTGATTTGGAAGAATCTAAGGTGCAACGTTTTATTTGGCAACGGCTTAAGGATATACGTTTTGGGGCCCGTGATTTACGCGCTTTACAAGATTTAGATTTAGTGAATGCCGTGTACACAAAAGAACAGTTACAAAGCGTACTTTACCTAACCGACAACAGCAATATACCTGCGGACATCAACCACATCAATGACAAAGATTTAAGCGTTCCCCTTATTACTTGGAAACGGGCGGGGATTCAATTGACTGTATTAACAATTGGATCATGTACACCGTGGACGGAAAAAGCCGAGGCTGAATGTCATGCATTGAATAGCAAAAAAGCGGTTAAGCAAATTCAATGGGCGTTACAGGATTTTCTTGAAGAAAAATAATGTCAAAAAGTCATGTCAAAAAGTGTAATGGTCTAGAAGATGTTGAATAGTTGGTGTTTGGGGTCAATGGGGTAATAAAGGTTTGAGGAAATAGGTAATAACGCGATGCTAAACTTTTTTTTAAGTGAGCTTCTTGCAAAACCCCAGGTTGACACCTGGGGCTATTCACATTTTCAGGCAAAAGTTTTTGCGCGCAAAAACTTTTGCCTGAAAACCCCTTGTGGTTGAGAGTTTTAAAAGTGAATAGCGGAAGTCTTACCTAGGGTAATTAATTTTGTAAGAGGGGTTGATTGTCGATCCCCTAGTGAAACCTAGTGCAACCCCATAGGGGTTGAATGTGAATAGCCCCAGGTGTCAACCTGGGGAACGTTTAAGAGTTTTACAAGAGGCTCAAGTGATTGAATTTTCAGCATTAAATTTTTGGTGGATGCAGGCAGTGATATCCACCTGACTAAAAAAATCAATGGGTTAGAAAATAAAGTTGAGCATCGCGTGTGAATAGGTATAACGAAAATGGAGCATAAATAATAATACCTCTAATAGTAACTGATTTTGGGTACGCCAAACCAAGTTTAACAATTATTGCGAGGTGAAAGGTATCAAAAGTTCAGGTATCAAAGGTCAGGATTAACCACCCACCCGTATCAAGTGTTGGTGGTCTTACCACCAAACGAATGATACGAAGCGTAGCTTGATACACCAATAGACCACAGGGAAGAATCGCAGATATTTAAAATCATCTTGATATAGCATCGTTAAACGTATAAATAGCTGTCCCAAAAGCTTCATGCCTAAGTACCGAAGCACAAATTTTCAGGTATTTTGTAGGGGGCCGGCAAAGTTTTTTCTTGCCCGCCACAAGGCCTTCAAATGGTGGGCAACCCAAAAAATGTTGGGCAAAATTCATCATACCTGAAAATTTATGGTTCAGTACTTACACAAAGTAAAGATTACAGAGGGTCTCAGTCGGTGGAAATGTCGAGCGTGGTATTAAGGTCAAGAAGTGTTGAAAAGTTGGGGGCGGGCTCCTTCTAACGTTAGTTCGACTTTAAATATAAAATAGTTATAAAATAATCTATTCTAATCAATTGGTTGTATATATTATTTTTTTTATCAATCAGTTAAAAACGACAATCTTCCCATATTCCGTCAGTCGCTCATGACAGAAAACCGAAAATCTGTGAAAAGTCGTTTTATAACTTTATAATTATAATGATTAATGTGATAAAAAGTAATTTATAATCAATAAATTATATCTAAGTTTTTGATTAAACGAGTATTTCGTAACTTATTGAAAAATAACGTAGAACTCACGTTTCTAGTGTCATACGGTATACAGATATTGAGCCACGAACGGGGAAATCCAGCGACGGAAGTAGGCTATAACCTAAGTTACAATAGAAGGTAGATTTACCCAACGCAAAGAGGAAAACTGATGACCAATAAGGTAGTCAGACTCACTCATTTTTGAGCAGATGGTCGCGCCGTTCATAGGCAGGGAAGGGGTGAGCAAGATGACGTAGATATCATAAAAAACCTCGTCGGATACGACTAATCGAATAAATTGAGGCAAACAAAACTTCCGGGACAAAGTGCTGCACTTCATTAAGCACTGAAAACTCAGGAGAACTTTTTGGCATCCAATATTTTCAATGACTTACGTGGAGATGCCTCACCTAAAATCAATGGCTTACAGACTTTTCCTGAGTTTTTAGTTAAGTAGTTAATTCTCTTTTAGATGACTTTTTTTAATAGGGTATCAATAAGATATTGCAGGGGTCGATGAGCGGCTGGGTAATCCACCAAAACGCGAGTGGTGGGTTACGCCTGATGGCTAATCGCCCCCTATCTCTGTTTAACATCGATTTTGATCATTATAAATTAATTGTAGTGGTCAGATTGATGTTGAACTCAATATCATTTTGCGAATAACGAATAAATCTTGTTATAAACTTTTTTATTTAGGATTAAGTTTTTATATAATGGCCAACTCGAAAGCATTTATTATCCATTCGCTATTCGTTATTCGCTATTAACGAATTCAACATCATCTTGAACATTACACTTTTTTTTGTGGTGATCAACAAGATATTGAACATTTGTCATTCCGCGGAAGCAAGAATCTAGGGCATCATTTGTGGATTCCTACTTTCGCATTCATTACGATATATGTTCAATATTAGGGTCAAAGCAAAAATAATTTCCCCGAACACCCCTTAACCTATTGAACAATGTGAATCGGGCGCATTCTTGTTTTTCGGATCAATAGACATTATACCAATTTAATCTTAAGTGCTTGATTTTATTACATTTATCATAATGATAATTTCAAGTAAATTAATGAGTTACATTAAATCGGTATAAACTCTAATAACTACAATAAGATTGCATTTTAAAAAGGATTTATAAGAAATGGATTTTTGGCGAGCAACAAAAGCGGCGAGAGCATAGCATCAAGGGTGACATGGATTTACATTGTAACAAACATTATGGGCAACGGAATTTTGGTTTTCACATTCATTACAATGCACAAGTGTCTGGCTACCGTTTAACTCTTTAAATCCAATAAAATTAAATCACCTAGCTTAAGTTCGGTTTCAAGTCTAATGCCCATTGTCCAACAATACATTCGCCAAAACTTAATTATCTTAACAATGGTTATTAGTTTAACTTATTGAAAATATAAATGAAATCTATAATTATGAACAACAAAACGCTAAAAAAGATAACGGTTTGATATTTATCAGATAAATCAAATAACCCTCTTATGCATTAGAGGGCGAATATATTGTCCAATCGCCTCGATTAAATCCTTTCTAGGCTGTATTGACATTTCATCATAAGCCATTGATTTCTCATTGAGTGCTTATTTTTATAACTCATTGATTGAAAAATAGAATATTTTTGTCAAATGTCAACAGAACCTAAAATGCTTCGCATTGAAGTTAAAGTTATTGCTTTGAATTTATCGCATTGAAGTTACCCGGGAAATGGGAATGCGCCCATGTGAATCAAGCCTGTTAAGTCCCAGCGTGGCCCCGTCAAAGTCTGATATAACTTATTGATTTTATTAACATAAAATAGCAATTTTCCAAAATTAAAATGATATGAAAACAATAAATTATAAATTATGGTATTTGCACACCAAGAATTTTCCATAAAAACTCTTTGTAATCAGTCTGTTATTTTCATAAAAACTCAAGAAAGAGAATTTTTTTGCACCTAATAAATTCAATAATTTACGTGGAGATGCACCACCTAAAATCAATGATTTACAGAGTTTTTCTGAGTATTCAGTACTTTCAAGTTTGACGAGGCCCTAGGTATTTAGTAAAGTAAAATAAGTTAATTACAATTCAAAAGAAACTGTATTTTTTATGAGTGACTGTTCATCTTTCAGTGCTTTCGCTTATTTATTTTACACATCATGAATTAAATATATATAAAATTCAATAGCTTACAAATTTACCTTGCATTCAAAGGCTTATGATAAATACAAACGATTCAATAAGTGATATTTTTCGCCTTTTTGAGTTTTTGAAAATATTGATAAAATAAAGTCAGCCATTAGCTCCTTGCGTGGGACGTAAAATCAATGACTTACAAATTCATTCATATAAGCTGAAAAATAAGCGAAAGTACCGAACTTTCATTTTTTCACTCTTAATTCTCAATTTGTGATAGTCCTTACATGAGTTTAAACTACCCTATGAGCTTCTTGCAAACCCCCCAGGTTGGCACCTGGGGCTATTGAAATTCAACCCCGTAGGGGTGAAACCAGGTTTTCTTAAGTAGCCCACCGAGACCTGGGGAACTTTTAAAAATCTCAACCCCAAAGGGGTTGAACGTGAATAGCCCCAGGCGAAACCTGGGGAACGTTTAAGAGTTTTGCAAGAGGCTCCTATAACAATAATAAACATTTTATGGTATTTTTAGCATCAAACCAGTTTTTGAAAATTGAAATTGTTTGAGCTAATAGGCACTAACAGGTAAGTACTTTTTTGTAATTACTGATGGTCAACAAGATGTTGAAAGATTGGGAATTGAGGATTGGGAATGATGAATTAAACATGATGAATAAAAACAATATAGTTAATCAATCATTCTTAATGGACCATAACTTTTTATCAATATAAACCATTTCCCTTTTGCCATTTCAAGTTGATCTTGACCATTAATCATTTTTGGTAATTCACTAATTTTTAATACCTGCATGCTACCTAATTTGCAGTTATCCACTGATGGATGTTATCCCTTCTCAGGGAATAATGGTCAAACCGCAATAGTTGAAAGCCCAAATTATTTTTTTAGTCGTGCACTGTTGATACCATGCACCCACACATCCTTATACATAAAACTTGTTCTTTAATAAACTAAATTTATTGATTTTATTAATTATTAATTATTAATATCTAATGTTTTCAATGGTTTACGTTTATTTAAGAACCAGTCTATAAGTTTTTAACTGATTGGTTTTACAGACATCAGCATTTTAAATACCTATTGTGCGGAGAGTAAAATCATGAACGATCACTCCCTCCCTGATACAAATAACAAATATACCTCAAGCAACGGCAAACAGGCAGCATAATAGCCTTAGGAAGGCTGCATGGCACGAATACGGGTATTGAGGCGGCTTTTATGGCGGGCTGCTTTATTCTTGTGAATTAAGCCCTTATTAGTCATAGAGTCAATTAGCGGCACGGCGGATTGATATGCAGCTTGAGCATTCTCATTATTACCTAAGGCAATTGCGGTTACCACTTTTTTTATCGAAGTACGCAAGCTAGAACGCTGGCTAGCATTAAGTTGACGGTGTTTTTTAGCTTGACGAGTACGTTTTATCGCTTGAGCAGAATTAGCCAAAGTAGACTCCTTTTAGTGTTTGAATAGAGATTTTTTCGTGTATTGAATCACTTGTCAAGTGCTGTCTACCAATAGGGTGCAATTAAAAGTGGTGGAAACCCCAATAGCCTAAAAATAAATCCCTAGGCTAAAAGCTCAAGTCCCCTTAAGGGCTGCAAAAAGCCGTGATTATTTTGGCATTTCTATCACTTTTAATTACACCCCTATAAATAGTAGAGGGTCTTGCAAAACTGCCTAAAGAAAATTCTTTTAATTTTATGGAATGTAAAAGTAATGAATATGTTAAAATATTTGACAAGAAAAAACAACCGGGGATAATAGCAATATGAGACGTTTAGAAACCTATATCGCAATACAAATTAAACATTCAAGGAACGCTTTTTCCTTGGCTTGTCTTGCGAACGGGGCGAATTAACAGACAAACAACAACTCATAACCGTTCTGGAAATGCTCCTTATATACGAACATCTACCAAGTCAATTTGGTCTACCAGGCAGGGCGCTTCGTTCCTGAGTAGCTGTTCTGTTGCGAGAGCCTTTGTTGCCAAGGCCGGCCGTCTATGATACGTCTTCGACAAAGATGTTATTAGATCGGCTAGTTTGTGATATTGTGCTTCTTTGGTCCTGTGGCTGGGAAAAGAAGAATGACATGGGAAGCCGAATCGACTTTTTCTCGCGCCTTTGCTGAATTTTCAGAGACGTCGTTAGCTTCAAAATGGCATGAAGCTTTGATAATAAAAAACGACCAAGAACAAACTTTAAGCATATTTCAAGAGATGGAACGAGGATAGAAGTTCGTGAAAAGCCAGTCAAAAAAGAACAAGAGGCGGTAGAAAAAAAGCCTTCACTGTAGCCCGGTCGCCCAAAAAAGGGAGAGGTGGTTATAAAAGAACCGTGCGACACGTTTCTTTGGAAACCTAAGCAATTAGGCCAACAGAGAGGGCTCCGCAAGGAGTTACAATTAAGATGAAAGGCTACTCCCGCTATGTTACTTGTTAAACTAAGCCTGTAAAGTTTCCAATACAGACTCGTCTTCAAAACGGTACGTGAGATTTTCACCTCATACCGCTCCTCTCTATATAATGTCCTTTTACCGACTTTGCGTTCCAATGCTT
>QNER01000115.1 GCA_003646175.1 Candidatus Parabeggiatoa sp. nov. 1 | reverse complement strand
GGTCGTTTCGTTTGAAGCTTCAAATTCAAAGGCAACCACAAGGGATTGCCCCTACAATTAAAATATCGGGCTTTCGCTACGGATTGTCCTTACAATTCAAGCGATTGTGCGTGGAATTGCCCTGACATTTAAAGAGATATTGTAGGGGCAATCCTTTCTGGTTGCCCCTCATTTGATAAAATCGCATTCAACGATCCAGTGCCTTAAAGAATTTTTCCCCTAAAAATATATAGACGTGTTTTCTAGCGAATTTGTGACAAACTTTTCGACTTAGGGGTACTTTTTTGGCGAAAAAATAATGGTATCAATGTCATTTTGAGCAATAAAGTATTTAGATACAACCAGTTATAATTTGTTTTATTTTTTAATGGGGGGAGGGACTGCAAGTCAGTTATCAATTCCACGCAAAATAGTTTTTGCGCGCAAAAACTGGAGCAAAGAAATCAGTTATTTGGTAGTCCTTAAATTTTGGAGTCCAAACTTTAGTTTGGGCAACCCAAGTTAAAAAAAACTTGGAACGAAGGCATTCAAGTTTTTTGAAGTAATATTCTATCGTGCGTGCGATTAGGATATAATTTTGTAAACGGGCAAGAACGACAAAGATTAGTTAATCGATACGGATAAACCGAAACCAACTACAAGGATTGGTTATAAACAAGGATAAACCGAAACCAACTACAAAGATTGGTTATAAACAAAGATAAATATCAATAACAACAAAGAGCAAATTAAGACCATGAATTTATTATGGTGCTGAGGTGTTTATCCTAATGGCACGCACGATAGAAATTTTGGTTGTGTAAGCCAGGTAGTTACACTGGCTAGATTAATTTTGCACCTTCGGTGCTTTAAAACTTAGCACCGAAGGTGCGCATTATTAAAGCCAGTGTAACTACCTGGAACTTAATTCCTATCGTGCGTGCCATTAGGGTTTATCCTTTCTTATAAATAATCCCTGTAGTTATTGTTTTGTAATTCCTGTCATTATTAAGACTTAGCGTTATGAAATTCAAACTGATGAAGATTGTGATCGTATCGCTGCTTGGGCCCAACCTTATGAAAACCATTGGCACAAGCACGAGGTTTTGGTGTATTTGAACACCTTTGAGTTTCCAAAGTTTGGCAAAAGTATCGCGTCATTAGAAAGTGTCGTCGAGCGTCTCACGTCAGTGCTGGAAAGGCATAAGGAATATGTCCACCAGCATACCGAAATCCTCGCCGACGCGTTAACTTGGCAGCGCAACCAGAAAGCCAATCACTATCTCCTGGTGGGCAAAGAAAGGATAACGGCCGAAGAATGGCTCTTAACGAAATTCAAAGCCGGTGAGCAAGTGCCCTGTCAGCCAACCGATTTGCAGTGTGAATTTATCTGCGAATCCCGCAAAAATGCTGAAAATAGCATGACGGATGGGTTTATCTGCTATGAGGTATCCGAGAAGGACATCCGCGACAAAGTGGTGTGTTCGCTGTCGCGCTATGAAATGCCATGAACGTTGGGTTTTGCAAGGGCATCATTCCCCAGTGCTTCATGCAGATTTTAGCCCGGATGGCTCGACAGTGGTGACTGCCAGCGAGGCTGGAGAGGTTTGTCTTTGGGAGAGCAACAACGGTAAGTTGCTCCAGGTGTTTTATGAACATGCGAAACGTGTGAATCATGTCGCTTTTAGTCCCGATAGTCAACAAGTGATTACGGCATCTTGGGATGGCACCGCTTGTCTCTGGGAGGCCCACACTGGTTTATGGCGTCACCGGCTGGTGGGACATGTTGAGGGCATTAATCGCGCTGTTTTCAGTCCCAACGGTTTGCGGATCGTCACGGCCTCTAAGGATAATACCGCTGGTATTTGGGAGGTGTCGAGCGGCAAATTGCTTTACACACTAAAAGGGCATTCTGATGATGTGAATCATGCAGCCTTTAGTCCGGACGGTTTATTAGTGGTCACCGCTTCCAAAGATAACACTGCCTGCTTGTGGGAAGCTGACACCGGCAAACTGTGCCAGACGCTGGTAGGTCATTCGGATCATATGCAGTACGCCTGTTTCAGTCCCGATGGTTCGCTGGTTGTCACTGCTTCCAAGGATAAAACCGCTTGCTTGTGGGAAACCCACAGTGGCCAATTGCTTCACACACTGAACGGACATCAAGCCGAAGTTTCTCATGCGCTATTCAGTCCCGATGGTCAATTCGTGGCCACCGCATCACAGGATAATACGGCCCGGCTGTGGGCCGCCCATAGCGGTCAATGCCTTCACACACTGGATGAACATCAAGATGGCGTTTATCGGGTTGCGTTTAGTCCGGATAGTTCGCTGGTGGTCACGGCTTCAGATGATCACACGGCCCGACTGTGGGACGTTGCGAGCGGCAAAGTCCGTCACATCTTGGCCGGACACACGGATTGGGTTTCTCAGGCGGCCTTTAGTCCCGACGGCCAGCATGTGATCACGTCGTCTTGGGATCACACCGCTCGGCTGTGGGCAGTCTCTAGCGATCTCATTAGGGTACTGAAAGGACATCACGATGAGGTTTCTTATGCAGCCTTCAGTGGTGCCAACATGGTCACAGTTTCCAAGGATCATACGGCACGTTTGTGGGAGGCGGCTAGTGGTAAACCTCTTTGCACACTGGTAGGCCATACTGATTGGATTTCTCATGCCGCTTTTAGTTTGGATGGTGCGAGAATTGTCACTGCCTCAGCGGATAAAACCGCCCGTTTGTGGGATGCCCACACCGGTCAACATTTATATACCCTTGAAGGGCATTCTGACCGAGTTTATCGGGTTGCGTTTAGTCCCGATGGCAACCAAATGCTGACGGCTTCTTTTGATAACAGTGCCGGCCTCTGGGATGCCAACAGCGGCAAACTGCTTGACAAATTGGCAGGCCATCAACGTGGTATTTCTTATGCGGGCTTTAGCCCTGACGGCTCGCTTATCATCACCGCCTCTTTTGATAACACGGCTTGCTTGTGGCAGGCCGACAGTAGAAAGCGGCTTCACCAGTTGCAAGGACATACCATTGGGGTTTCTTATGCTGCTTTTAGTCCTGATGGTACCAAGGTCGTGACAACTTCTTTTGATACCACCGCTTGTTTGTGGGCGGTACAAAGCGGCCAATTACTGCACCGACTGACAGGCCATTTTGCGCCCATTTCTCACGCGGCTTTTAATTTAGACAGTACCAAAATTGTTACGGCTTCGGCGGATAAAACTGCCCAGTTGTGGGATGTACAAAGCGGTCAACGCATTCACAAGTTAGTCGGCCATACCAAGGGAGTCGTTCATGCGGCTTTCAGTCCGGATGGTTCACTTATCGTCACGTCCTCACAGGATCACACGGCCCGCCTCTGGGAGGTCCAAAGCGGGCAAGGTTTGATGAGTGTCGTGCTGGGTGGCCATACTGATACCGTTTTTCAGGTCACTTTCAGTCCTGATGGTAGGCAACTTGTGACGGTTTCAGCGGATAACACCGCTCGTCTGTGGAGCATGTTTCCGACCACCCAAGCACTGATTGACTACGCTAATCGAAATGTACCGCGTTGTCTGAGTTCTCAGCAACGCCAACAATTTTTTTTATCGGACAGTGATACTCAAACGCTGATAGCTGAAGGGGAAAGGTTAGCGCAAAATGGTCAGTTTGACGCTGCTATTATTAAGTATAAAGCAGCACGGCAGTTAACCCATTGCTTCAAGTGTGATCCAGAAGACACGGTGAAACAGATTGCTGCTAGTGAGCAAGTAAACAAAGGCAGAACCGATGCCGTACAAGGCCAGATTGACGCGGCTATCGTTGCGTTTAACAACGCCCAACAAATTGATTCGCGTGTCAAGCTTGAACCTGAGTATTATGCCCGCAAGTTGGCCGCTGCAAAGCGGGTGGATAAAGGACAAACGTAGGCTAAAGCAAGGTGAAATAGAGAAAGCATTGGTGAGTTATCAAGACGCACAACGGCTGGATTATGACTAACTATTATCATTCGTTTCAGGCGAACCTTGTAAGAAGGCGCTATTTTTCATTCGTTTCAGGCGAACCTGGTACGAAAAAACGGCTATCATTCGTTTCAGGCGAACCTTGTAAGAAGGCGCGATTTATCAGGAGTACAAGGTGAACCTTGTAAGAAGGCTGTGTGAACATTCGTTTCAGGCGAACCTTGTAAGAAGGCGCGATTTATCACACAGCCTTCACTGTTCACAAGGGTAAAAGTGTAGTGTAAAGTAAAGTGAACCGGACAGAGGGCAAGAGTGAACAGGGCTACGGAGTCCACGCAACCGGGCCAACGGCAACACGAAACCCGACATCGTCGTTCCGGTTGACCGAGGAGTCCCTGCCACGGTAAGCGGCACGGCTGCCGTCCTGGTTGAAGCCAAACGAGCCGCCACGGAGCACTCGGACATCCCCCTCCCCCTTCCAAACGCTACCATCTACAGGGGCCCCTTCATAATTGCCATCAAAAGCATCAGCCACCCATTCCCATACATTACCGGCCGTGTCATAAAGGCCATAAGGGTTAGCGATAAAAGAACCCACCGGTGCCGTTTGTATGTTATCCCATTTACTACCGCAGCCATCACACACGGTCCAATTAGTACCAATCTGATTTCCCCACCAATATCTCATCTCCTTGCCAGCGCGTGCGGCGTACTCCCACTAGGCCTCGCTCGGCAGACGATACGGCTTATTTGTCTGCTTACTCAACCACTCACTATAAGCGACAGCATCATGCCAACAAACCTGGATGACAGGCCGTTTACCTCGTCCCCAACCTCCATCATTCGGTTTGTTTATACCAGTCGCTTCCGCAAAACGATCAGATTCCTCAAAGGTCACTTCATAACGACCGATTGCGAAACGTTTTAAAGACACTTCATGCACTGGCAATTCATCCGAATTGCTTCCCCCCGACACATCGCCCATACGGAATTGCCCGGCCGGGAGCCATATCATTTCAGGACCAGAACTGCCGTCTTTCAAACTATCACGAAAGATTTCCCCTTTTGCTTCTCTTTCTTTTACAAACCGCCCCGCGATTTCTTTCGCCGGTTCTTTGGTCAATGGAGAAAACTTATAGAGTTCATCACGCTGCCGTTCCACCTCTGCTTTCGCCTGTTCAGCCAGTTGTATCTGTTTTTCGGCTTCTCTGCGCCTTTTTTCCGCAGGCGTCTGCGCTTCTTCGGCTTTTGGTTTTTCAATTTTCAGAGCTTCTTTGGCTTTTTATTCTTCGGCTTTTGGTTTTTCAATTTCTGCCAGTCCTTCTCCTTTTTGTTTGGCATCAAACCATCGCCAACCGGCAAACGCCGCCAATCTGACCACCACACGCCGCCCAGACCGTTTTTGTTTCGCTTTTTCCCGTTCGCGCCGCGCAACACTCGCGTCAATATACTGTGTTTGTTGATCCAGCTCGGGCCAGGCATTAATCAGTATGGCCATCGGGATCATATAGGCCGTAGTATCCTGACGGCCAGTCTGGATACTGACCATCATGCCGGTAACCGCGTTTTCGGTTTTATCCCAAATCGCGGTACCACTAAAACCCGGGGCGACACTGCGCCGCCCCTCGGTTTCTAATTGTACACAGCCGTTCGAGATCGTGCCTTCGAGTTTACCGCTGAGCCAATCGCCTTCATCACGGCCTTCAGGAAAACCACACCTCCGCACCGGCCGGTCAAAAAAGGCGGCCGAATCAAGGACAAGGATAGCAATGGGTTGGGCCTCGCTCGGGAGTGCCGTCTCCGAGGATAATTCCAGCACACAAATATCCTCAAATTCACCCATCGCGGTACGTTCTTTCACCTCAAACCACTTGTGCACGGTGGCTTGCAACGGCGGATGTTTGGGCAGTCAAGGAAAGTCAAGGAAAATCATCTCGCTAGGGGGTTCGGGGGTATTTTCTGGTATCCGCAGTGCGTCCGTAATAACGTGCGCGCAGGTTAGTAAATGGCGCGGTGACACTAAAAAGCCTGCGCCTACCGGTGTGCGTGGTTCTTTTGAGTCTATTAAAATGCGGACGATGGCGTTGTTTAAGATGGGTTGGGACATGGTTTAATCTCTCTAATTGAGTACAACGGATTTTTGGTCTAAGCGGATTTAAACCATATTTATCGGGATTGTCAATAACGGGCGCATTCCCAAAAAAAGGGTTGTTATTAATTATACCTGAGTACTTAGTACAACGGATACGCGAAATAAACGGATAGCTACCCTTTTGAGCAGCGACACTTTTGGGGCCGTAACCGTCATGAACGCGAGTGATCTAATCTTGGTCTAGCCAACTGGAAAATTGTTGCGGATTGAGTTCCTAGTGCAGGATCCCTACAGTTTCCAGACCACCTCAGCCAACGGCGTTGGGCCGTTGTCTAAAAGCTCAAGTACGTATCAGGGCACTACAAAAGAGGGTTAGTCGGCTTTAGCCTTTTTCGCTTTTAGACAACTGCTTTAGCTGTTGGTGGGGGGGGGATGGAGATTTCCGCTCTCCTGCACTAGCCGATAAAAACCAAGTTCATCCTGAAGTTTTCAGATTCATTGAATTTTTTAAAAGCCGGTGTTTATCAACATTAGTTTCTCAATAAACACAGCAAGTTAAGTACAATGAATCAACAAAAAAAACGAATGATGGAATGGTGAAATCAACGTCAGTGCCTATAATTAAAAGTGAATTTAATTCGTTTATTTAGCTTCGCTGACCTTCGGTTCGCAAATTCGTTGTACTCAACTCAATTGATAGGTGCTAAGGCCGGTGTTTATCTAAAGTTGCAAGTTATATTGAGAATAATAATAAAAGAAAAGCCTTATCCGTTTATTTCGAGTATCCGTTGTACTAAGAGCCAATTCCCATGCTTCCCAAAATCTGTTACAATTACTTACTATTTTTGTTATTATACTCAGTTCCATTAACATTTATTATAAAAGGGAAATTCTCAATGACAACCAATGTAGTTGAATACACACTGCCAGATGGCACAACCGTCACTTTTGAAGTGGCGGAAGAAGAAACCGGCAGCCGCCAGCGTGTCAGTAGAACAACCAACAAAGGCTTTATACAAGCAGAACCAGGTTTCGACGAGGCCCTCGCGCATATAAAACCGGCGGCCGAGTATGTTTTACAATCCTTTCGCGAAATGCAAACGCCGGACGAAATAACACTGGACTTCGGTATTAAGTTCAAAGACACTGACGTTGTATTCGCCTCATCAAGCAGTGATGCCACGTTTCGGGTGAAATTGAAGTGGAACAATGAGAAACTGAGTACAGCGGATTTTTGGTCTAAACGGATTGATTTGACGGTTCTTGTACAGGACAAAAAAGTGTTCAAGCCGTGATGCTATCGCTTTTTTTGCGATATCTTTGTAAAAATACTTGTTTGAAAACAAAGGTTTTACATTTTTTGGTCCTGTACATAGTCTCGTAGGGTGGGATCGCTGTCAGAACGATCTCAAACATTGTCTCGAATCTTAACGCTTAGCAGCCCACCATTCGTCTGAATACAGCGAATTGACGGAACCAACGGATTGATTTGACGGATACTATCCCTAGAAGGGATAGCATCCGTTCACTAGAAGGTTTATCCTTTCTTATATACAATCCTTGTAGTTACAATCCCAATTCCCAATTCCCCAGTTAGATATTCAAAGGTCAATGTTACTTTCCTGATAGCCTGTTTTTCAGTCTGTTTCCTGCGGCTTTGTGCGTTAATATCTCAGCGGCTTTTTCTACGATGACACAGCCGGCCTCTATTAGCGGGAGACCACCTGAATAGATATTGGATATAACGGTGTATTCAAAGCCAATCAGAGGGTTGCCGCTAAAAATAGCGGCTTGTTTTTGGACCTCTGGTTCTGCTAAACGCAGCGCAAAATAGGCGGACAAACTTCTGGAAGCCAACGCATCACCGCCTGGCCGTTCGCCGCTCAGCATGATGGTCAGATCGCTTTCTAAATGTTCGGCCAGTTGTTCTACTAATTTGACTCGGCCATGGGGTACCAGAATAGGAATTCCGGCCGTCAGGTTTTTGCTGTTAAGCCCATCAAACATGATCGGCAGTAGATCATAAATATTGTGATGTACGGCTTCAGCACTGAGCCCGTCCGAGATCACGATTTGAACTTGCTTGTTCTGGGGTTTTAACCCAATCAGGCTTTCGGCCGTCAAGTGCGATCCCAGTTCTGCTGAATTCAAGTGCGCTTCTTTGGTTTGAGCTTGGGTTTGCAGATGCAGCAGTTTTATTCCCAAACGTTCTTCATCTATTTGAAGCGTTGCATAAATCGCTTGACGTGCAATAGCTTGGTTAAATTTTACGGTTCGAGTCACTTCATTGGTTGGACGAGGTCCCGCATTGTCAAACCCATATATGGCAGGGGTTGCTTCAATGAGTTCTTGTGCCTCAATGTCATTTTCACAAAATAGACGAAAATTTCCCCAGTTTGGGCCGCGTTGAACCATGCCATTCTTATCTTGGCTGAAAATGCCCTGAGTTTTGGCCCATTCGAGATATTCGGCAGCTGGGGCTTTGCCGTAGATTTCACGCAGAGTCTGATCATCGTGTCCACTGGTGTCGAAATACGCGAGCATCCTATCGGTATTCAGATAGACATCCATATAAAAATTCGCGCCGGCCGCAGCAAGTAATTGCGTTGCGATTTGCTGCCCTTCTAACGTTATTTCACTGTGCAGGGTATAACAGGGTGCCATCCCCATTGGCAGCCCCAAGAGTTTTCCCATAAAGTGATCTTGGAGATTGGATTGAATCATCTCCATGTTATTGCGATGCGTTTCTGGTCCGATAAAGCCGGTGACATTATTGACCATAAATGGATCGTACCGTCGGGCTAATCCGTAACAAAGTGCTTCCGTCGTGGCCATATCGATTCCATTGTGCTTCCCATAGCTGAATTCGCTCCCTTGGCCGGTTTCAAAATACATAAATTGCCGCGCGTCATCTTTCAGCCTTCCTTTTTCCTGCATAGTCTGATACGCATGATCCAGCAAATCAACGGTAATATCAAATTCCTCGATATTGGTTTTGTCGGTTCCGGCCAGACTCTGAAACATAATTTCCACTGGTGCGCCTTTTTCTAGACAGGCTAATTGGGTTTTGATATGGCCTAGTACGCATATTTGAGTCGGAACGCCGGTTTTGCGTGGAGTAGCGAAGAGATGTGTTCCACCGTATCGATGGACGGATTGATACCCAACAGGGCATCGCCCGTTCCCAGAGAAAGTCCGATATACGTTAAAAGGGTAATCCCACTCAAGTCATCAGTAGGATGGTTAGGCTGCAGTCGGGAAGACAGGGTGCCACGTTTCCCCAGCAGCGTTCGTGCTTTGGCTTCGTTGGTCATTTTTTGCGCGATATAGACCAGTTCATGCGTATCCAACAATTTTGTCAACGCGGCCGCCATGACCCCGGTGAGTGCTCGGCCAACGGCTTTGATTTCTTCACCGGCATTCTTCAGGAGATGGTCCTTTAGTTCACTTAGGGTCATGGCAGCAATGCGATGAAATTTATCCAAATCAATATCGTAATTGACCCGCATAACTGTGTCGATGTTGCCATTGTCGTCTGTCAGCTGGTTATCATACAGATGTTGTAATGTCAGAGACGAGAGGAGCGAGCGGGCAGCTTCGCGCGTCACCTCATCTCCGCTCAAATGAGCACCTCGATCACCGGCTTTTTCGTAATCGGCATTGCCAAGGAGTTTTTTAAGTCCCAAGAAACAAAATTCTTGTGCGAGTATTTCGGTTTTATAGAGACTATCTGGTTTGGAGTCCGGCACAACAATTTCTGTCAGAGGAGTTAATTGCATATTTATATAGACTTGGTTATGTTGAGTACAGCGAATTTTTCTCTAACCCATCCCATATTAAGTACAACGGATTAGGGGATTAAACGGATTGTTTAACTTGACAATGTAATATTAGGAGTACAAGGCGAACCTGGTACGAAAAACTCGGATATTCTCATTCGTTTCAGGCGAACCTGGTACAAAAAACGAGCGGAGATTCTCATTCGTTTCAGGCGAACCTGGTACTCCTGATTCATCACGCCAGGTTTCGTACAAAGGGAGCGAAGTACTCCTGATTCATCACGCCGGGTTACTTCCCACAGGTTGCCTGAAAGCCTATTCACATTCAACCCCTTCGGGGTTGGCGCGTCGGGGGGCAACTTAATTGATGGCGTAAAACGATATAGGAATGATTTGCTTATACATGGTACCGATGTTAACAAACTGGGCATCACGTTGCGAGATTTCATCAATAACAATGAAATTGATTCGGCGTTTTCCCCAGTTAGTCGCATAATTTCCAAGAGTCTTTCCAATATTATCTACCGTGAAAAGGACAAACGGATGTCCGGCCGGAAAATTAGTTGTGATAAAGGCTCGATAGAGTTTCAGGCCTAATGTTTTGAGAGCGATCCAGTCTGGCATGGCAAAAGCCAGTTGGACACCGGCACCTCGGGGACTTTTTTTTGCCAAGTCAATGATGTTGTTGATTCGTTCTTGGTCATCTTCTGCATAGAGCCGGGCAATAATAGGGATATCTTTGAGCGGTAATGTTTCTTAATAATCTCCCGTTTAAGCAAATGAATCTATAATTTTAATCATTTTTTGACGCAAATTCCGTCGAAAACTTTGTTTAAGTGAACGTAAAATGGATAGAACGAAAGCGCAACAAAGTAACCAGGATGTTCAACCCATTATAATTAAAAGAATAGCGAATTAAAAATGAACATTTGTAATTCGCAAATTCGCTATTCGTCATAAATTGCATTACGCCCAATTGCTTCAAAGGCGGTGTCGCCGGAAGGGGGTTGCATGGTGCCGGCCCGCACATCGCGGAAATGCCTCTCTAATGGCATGGTTTTAGTGAGGCCCTCGCCCCCCGCCACCTGCAAAGCTTTCTGGGTGGCTTCGTTGGCCGCGTCCACGGCGAAGGTTTTGGCGGCCACAACACGCGGATATTGGGAATCTCTGTCTTCGGTGCTGCCTGTCCATTCGGCGGCCACTTCAAACAGTAATGCCCGTGCTACCTGCAACACCAGGTCGATTTCACCAATTTGCAGTTGAATTTTGGGCCGGGTAGCAATTGGTTTGCCGAGGGCTGTTGGGACACGCTCCAACGCGAAGCGGATGACTGTGTTTCGGGCCGCAATCGCCTCACCAAGATAAGTGGTTGCCATAACCATCGGAAACCATGCATTGACCGAAGGCTTATCATTCGGTCCTCGCGTAATCAGATGATCAAGCGGTACAAGAACATCTTGAAAATAAACATCATGGCTATCGCTGGCCCGAAGACTAAGCGCATCGTGCCAGGTTTCTAGCCATTTAATGCCGGGTGTAGTCTGTTGCACCAACACCCTAGCTTGGTCATCCTCAATTCGACATGTGACCAACATGTGCGTTAGGTGTCGCCCTCCCGTAATCCACGTTTTATGCCCGTTGAGTAACCACCCTTCCTTTGTATGCAGCGCCTCTGTTAAGGGTAAGCCACCCCGTGAGGGGCTACCCAAGGCCGGTTCGCTGGCAACAATGTTAAACAACCCGCCTCCAACAGCCATTTGACACAGCCGTTCAAAGGCCACCGCTGGCCATGAATGGCATTCATTCTGATGGCCGAACAAGTGTATCTGCATGCCGGCCACCATAGCGGTTGAGCCGCTGCCTTGGGCCAATTCGAGATGGGCAGCTAAACAATCTCGTAAGGAGAGGCCGAAACCACCATAATCACGCGGTACGCTGAGAATCAGATAACCCGACTCTTGCAAATCTTGAATATCCTCAGCCGGTAAGGCTCCGTTGACATCGGCTTCATCCGCCCGTGTCGCAAACTGTTGGGCTAGTTTTTTTGCCATAGTAATGGCGAGTGTTTTATCCATGAAATGACTCCGTTGTTACGAGTCAATATTGACAAAAATAGTGTGGAGGACACATGAAATTAAATGGATTTTTTCTTCAGTTGAGAAATCAGATTTTCCCAAAATCGGATTTCTGGTCAAAATCGGATTTCTTTTTTAGAAATCCGATTTGTTCTTCAGTTGAGAAATCCGATTTGTCCCCAAAATCGGATTTATTTTTGAGAAAATGGATTTGTTCTTCAGTTGAGAAATCCGATTTGTCCCCAAAATCGGATTTATTTTTGAGAAATCCGATTTGTTCTTCAGTTGAGAAATCCGATTTGTCCCCCAAATCGGATTTCTGGTCAAAATCGGATTTATTTTTGAGAAAATGGATTTGTTCTTCAGTTGAGAAATCCGATTTTCCCCAAATCGGATTTCTGGTCAAAATCGGATTTATTTTTGAGAAATCCGATTTGTTCTTCAGTTGAGAAATCCGATTTGTCCCCCAAATCGGATTTCTGTTTTAGAAATCCGATTTGTTCTTCAGTTGAGAAATCCGATTTGTCCCCCAAATCGGATTTATTTTTGAGAAATCCGATTTGTTCTTCAGTTGAGAAATCCGATTTGTCCCCCAAATCGGATTT